>SLQE01000193.1 GCA_007131635.1 Bacteroidota bacterium
AATTATTGTCATGCACAAGGGTAAGATCCGCGAGATAGGAAAACATCAGGATCTTCTTGCTTTACAGGGAATATATTATCGTCTCTATCAATTGCAATATCAGGATCAGATCGAAGCGCAGACGAATGGGGTGGTTGAAAAGTGATACAGCGACTTAAAAGTAAAATGCTTGCACAAAAGGCAAGAATTTGTAACCACGAAGAGCACGAAGGAATACACGAAGAACACGAAAAAATATTTATTATATTAACCTCTTTCCTCTTTACCTCTTTCCCCTTCTAACAAACTTAATTTGAAATAACCCTCCTAATCGGGTATATTGTATTGAGAGGCAGCAAAATGAGTAAAGGATCCATATCGATTGCACTTGGCGGCGGCGGCGCGCGCGGTATCGCGCATCTGGGCGTATTGCGATTTTTCGAAGAGGAAAAAATCGTTCCGTCATTTATTGCCGGTACCAGCATGGGAGCGGTTATCGGTGCGATGTACGCACGATATCGTGATACAGTGGAGATCGAGGAGCGGATTGCAAATCTTGTTAAAAGCGATTTTATGCATAAGACGGGTCTGGATTCATATGCGTCGTCAAATGCCGATTTTCAAAAACGCGGACTTGACTATGTCTTCAACCGTCTCAGACAGAATATTCATCTTGCCCGTGTCTTTACGCGGGCGGGTTCGATATCCGCCGATATATTACTCGAAGCAATGGAGTATTTAATTGACGATATAGATATAACGGAATTATCTATACCATTCTGCGCGGTCGCAACCGATCTCAGCAACGGGAAGCCCGTTTTCTTCAGATCCGGGCCTGTCAGACAGGCGATAACGGCAAGTGCATCTATCCCCGGCGTCTTTGCTCCGTTCGAATATAACGGCATGAAACTGGTTGACGGCGCCGCATCGTATTTAACCCCGGTGCCGCCGGCAAAGGAATTCGGCAACACGCCTGTCATCGCGGTCGATGTGAGCAAGTCTATCGAGAATCTGCCTTTCCCGCATCGGGGATACGGTGTGTTCTTCCGGAGCGGAGACATAGCGATGATCAATTACAATGCATTGCTGCTCGGGCAAGCCGATATTGTCATCCGTCCCGATGTTGCCGGGATCAACTGGGCTGACTTTTACAGCTATCCCGCGCTTATCGAAAAAGGCAACATCGCGGCGCGTGCGAAGCTTGCCGAAATACATGCCATTCTTCTCAGGGATTGTTCTTTCTTTCAGCGTTGGTGGGGAAAACGGGCTCAGAAGACGGGAACAAGTCAATAAGAAAGTGACGTTACGCAGATACGGTTTGAAAACAGACTTGCGACACACTTACCCGTGTTAAATGGTGAAAATATTCGAGATTCTCACAGTCTCATCACGTGAAAGTGCGTCGCGAGCTTATATCCAAACAACCAACCAAACATCCAAACATCCAATCACCCATCCGGGTATCTGATAATTACTTTTGAATGCCCGATAGATGATCGTCATTCCGTTTTACGGTATATAATACATCGGTGCATCCGGGCCGAGCGGTAATCCGGCAACCATCCAGATTATCAGGACCGGTATACGAACCAACGCAATAAATATTGCAAATGGTAACATCAACGCAATAATGGTACCGATTCCGGTATCTTTTACATACTTCTGTGCAAACGTTATGATCAGCGGGAAGTATGGCAGCAACGGCGTTAATATATTTGTGTATGAGTCGCCGATACGGTAGGCTGCCTGTGTCAGCTCGGGTGAGTAACCCAGCAACATCAGCATCGGCACAAAAATCGGTGCCATAATTGCCCATTTCGCAGATGCGCTTCCTATGATCAGGTTAATGAATGACGCAACAAGAACAAACGCCACGATTAACGGGATCCCCGTCAAACCGATTGCTTCAAGAGCACTGGCTCCGGATATTGCAGTAATGATACCGAGATTCGACCAGTTGAAAAAAGCGACAAACTGTGCGGCAACAAATGCAAGTACAATGTATCCGCCCATACTTGCCATTGAGTCTGCGGTCATTTTTGCCGCGTCTTTATCCGATGTAATTGTTTTTGTGATCAATCCAAAAACAATTCCGGGCAGAATGAAAATTATCATCATAAGCGGAACGATACTATCGAGGAGCGGACGGATACTGCCGTCATCGCCGCGTAAAATACCGTCGGAAGGGATGGACATAAATCCTACGACACCCAGCGCTGCAAGAACGGTGATGACAGCACCTACTAATCCCTTTTTCTCTTCCGGTTTTAAACTGTCAGTTTCGCTAATAAGTCCTTCTGAATTCTCATACTTTCCGAGTCTGGGTTCCACTATTCGCTCGGTAACGTACCACCCTACCAGAGATGTGACCGGGACGAGCGCCGCCATAATCCACCAGTTGGCCGTCGGGTCGACGGTATAAGCGGGATCGAGGATCTGGGCAGCCGGTTCAGTGAATCCTGCAAGGAGCGGATCAAGTGCGGTGATAATTATATTCGCTCCGAAGCCGCCCGATACTCCGGCAAAAGCCGCGGCGAGTCCTGCAAGCGGATGGCGTCCCATCCCCCAGAAGATCGCGGCTCCGAGCGGAATGAGCACCACATAACCCGCATCCGCGGCAATGCTCGACAGCTGGCCGGCGGTAACAAGTGCAAGCGTGATTAACCACGGGGGCATCCAGGAGACGAATGCCCGTAATCCGACTGCAATCAATCCGGTTCGCTCGGCCACCCCGATACCGAGCATGACCACAAGCACCATCCCGAGCGGAGGGAAACTGGTAAACGTAGTGGTCATATTAACGAATATTCGCTGCAGCTGATCGCCGCTCAACAGGTTAATTGCCTGTATTTCCTCCTGTGTGCCGGGATGGACAGCACCGACATTCAATACACTCGCAAGCCAGGATGTAATTAAAACGAAAAATATGAGTATTACAAACAAAGTAACCGGTTGCGGGAGTTTATTCCCCCAAATTTCTACCTTATTCAGTATCCTCATCAATAAACCGGACTGAGAACTATTTTGTGCCATTCTATTTCCTTTTATGCTTTATTGATTATTTCTGTGAATTTTTAAATACGATATGCTTTATGGTCGATGCAAAGAAATTTACCGGGTATGTATGTAATAATTCTTTAGTTGAAATCACGAATTTTTAAAGGTAATGTTTCTTTGTGAAGAAATCAATATTTAAGGGTTGAAATTGGGTAGTATCAAGATAATCGGCTGTTTTTTTAGATTTTTTAATGAACCGAACACTAATCTTGACTTTTGAATTTTTATTTATTAAGGTAAAACACTTAAGCCTAATCTTGGAGAATCTCTGGTATGAAGTATCAAACAATAATTACCTTTTCAACAACCCTTTTAGCTATGTTCTTTCTGATGACTTTATATGATAATGTGAGGTCAGACACCAGAGATTCTGGTGAGATCATATTATTTGACTTTGGCACTTTAGAAAATATGGCCGACTGGCTGATTGTCAATGATGGTGTTATGGGCGGCCTCTCGAGAAGCAGGTTCATTTTGAGTGATAGCAATACTGCTATTTTCTCCGGTAATGTAACGCTGGAAAATAATGGCGGCTTTGCCTCCACCCGAACAAGAGCTATGCAATTTCAGTTGGACGGATTTAAAGGCGTTCTGATTCGAGTAAAAGGAGACGGCAAAAAATACCAATTTAGAATACGAACGAATAACCGATTTGATGGGGTATCATACCGATATCACTTTGAAACCAATACAAATCAGTGGCAAACAATCTCTATTCCTTTCAACAAATGCGTGCCTGTATTCAGAGGACGAGTACTGCGGGACGTGGGACCTATCTCACCGAAAGATATTCAGGAATTGGGAATCTTAATATCAGATGAACAAACGGGCGAATTTCAACTTGAAATTCAATGGATAAAATCATATCGATAAGAGGATTCAATTGTTGTATTACACCGGCTGCGGCGAGGGGGTGGAATCCGACCTGATAGCTCCGGCTCTTTTAATCGAGGATGAGAAAATCCGAACGCGGTATATGGCGGAGACAGGCGGCTTCAACTTCGAAATTTCGTCATGCGATCAGGAGATAAAATGGCGGGTTTGAGCACGGCTTTTGTGGCGCTGGCGGCGCTATGCTGGGGTTTATCGGGCGGGATCGGCGGGATTCTCATGGCCAACGGCTGGGACGCGTTCGTGGTGTCGTTCTACCGGGGCGCGATCGGGCTGTTGTTTGTTCTCGTCTGGTTAGCGTTGCGCCCGCGCGACAGCGGTTTGGCAAGTCGCCGATTATGGTTCTGGTCGGCGATTGCCGGTGTCGGCGTAGCTGGTAACTTCGCGTTCTATTTTGTGAGCATCTCGGAGGGCAGCGTCGCGGTTGCGGCTACATTGATGTATTGCGCACCGGTGTATGTCTATCTCGTTTCCTTTGCACTCAAGCTTGAAAGTCCCACTTTGCCTAAGTGGGCCGCGATCGCGATGGTAATGCTTGGCGTCGTGCTGCTTACGCGTATTTTCGAGATTGGGTCGGGCAGCGTCACCCCGTTAGGCGTCGGGGCCGGATTGCTTTCGGGTCTGTTTTATGCGGTATTTATTTTCGGCTTCAAGTACGCGGCCCCGCATGGCAGTCCGCAGGCGATTCTCGTGATAGCGTTCGCGGTTCTCGTTGTCATACTCATCTTGCCGGGCGATGCTGATCAGGCCGTTGCAGTGCTGAGCACACCGAGTTGGCCGCTGTTTGCGATATTGGGGGTGCTCGGTGCGGGATTGTCGTTTATTCTCTATATCGTCGGCCTAAACCATACCGCCCCGGCCGTGGCCTCAATTTTGGCAATGGTCGAGCCGGTCACCGCGTCGCTATTCGGTGTCGTGGTTTTAGATGAAACCCTGGTAGGGCTGCAAATCCTCGGTATGGGATTGATCCTGATCACCGTGACTGCACTGAGCGTATATTCGAGCGCACGAGGTTCATACCCACTTACTGAGTAGGGCGTGGATATAGAATCCACCTGTTTTATGACCGGTCCAAATTCAACATCTTGACTTTACAATTTTTATTTATTATGGTTAAGCACTTGCAATTATTCAAGTTACGCCTGCTCTACGATGCATAGGTTGCATAGATAAAACTGAGACAGAATAAAAAATAATATATACAATTGTGTTTATCCACCCAAATTGGCGGTATAAACACAATATGGTTTACTCAACCGTTATGGTGCATTTAAGCTCTCCCCCGAAAGGTTTTAATAGTCTTGAAGTATCTTTAATTAAAATTTTTCTACCATGCCAACGAAAAAAGTAAAATCGGAGATACAGAAACTACTGGACACAATTCCGGAGAATGTATTGCAAGACCTTCTTGATTTCTTGAGAGAAGCACAAAAACAAACCAAAGACAATCCGGAATTAACAAGCCATTTGCGCAAGATAATTCACTAAGACAAAGGACTGCTTGAGAAACCTGCTAAATGATAAGACTGTAGTACGTACTGTATATTATTATATTAACAAAAAACTACGACCATGAAACCTGAAAATACAGATAAGAAAACGAGGCTGAAAGGATTAAGAAAGGTGCTTCCTCCGTTAACCATGCTGTTGATCATTACGGCTTTACTTCCGAGTGTTTACGGCGGCAGTGGCAACAAATGTGACAGCGGTGATCTTTGGGAGTCTTTGAACAGGGTAAACAGAAGTTCACGCGATGCTGCCGGTGCGGCAGCCATTGAAAGGAAGGTAGAGACCATCATGGAGGTGTTCCGTAAAGCCCTCCCTTTTAATCCTCCGAAAGGATTTGCGGTAGTGCCCCGTGTAGAGTATCTCAAACCCCTTTCGGTGCCGGGCAACACACACACGCCAGAGCCCGTGCACTTCAGGGTGGCATTCCGGATGCCGCCGCAGAGCAAAGATATTGTGGCCGGTGTCAATGTGTGGATAAACGACCCGTATAACCTGCTGGGCGAACCGGTTCTGTCAGACAGTGAGGGCGATATTTATCTGTTGCCGCCCGATGTAGGGAGTAAAGGCGGACAAAAGATAATCAGCCGTATGGCTCACCCACCGGGTTATGACAACGAATATCCCTGCGGCAGTATCTTCCCCCTCTGGTCGGACGATCAGGAGCCTTTCCTCAGATCGGTGGTAAGGCCGTCGTTCGGACTGGCAAAGGGGACTGTTACGACACTATATACTGCCGGTAACCGGTCCTTCTGGAAACCGGTATCGCAGGAGAGGTGGATAAATGCCATGATAGCCAGGGCAGAGATGACCGTTAACGAGATCACGGCCGGTGTAGATGCGGCTGACGAGCTTAA
>SLQE01000411.1 GCA_007131635.1 Bacteroidota bacterium
CAGGTAACCGCGTACGGCAGCGGTATGGCGGCGGAAAGCATAGCAACCATCTTTAAGAAATGAAAAAAAAGCAACTACCGAGACTCAGTATTATTACGGTTGTCTATAACGGCATACACACAATCGAACGAACGATCACAAGTATCCAACAGCAATCGTATAAAGAGATCGAACATATACTTATCGACGGCGGATCAACCGATGGTACGTTGGAGCTCATTAAAAAGCATAGCGGTGGAATAGCAACATGGATAAGTGAGCCGGACCGCGGCATTTATGATGCCATGAATAAAGGACTTGAAATGGCAACCGGTGAATATGTCTGGTTCATAAATGCAGGCGATGAAATATATAGTGCTGATACTCTCGAAAAGATCCGGGATCTTCTCAGAATAAGGAGTGATGTGTATTACGGTGAAGCGATGTACACCGATATAAGCGGGGAGGAGATAGGCGTACGAAGCGAAGTAACACCCCATACACTGCCCGATCAACTTGGGTGGCAGGATATGAACCGGGGCATGGTAGTATGCCATCAATCGTTCCTGGTGAAACGGGATATCGCCCCCCGTTATGATCTCCGGTTCCCGCACAGCGGGGATATCGATTGGATAATACGATGCCTGAAAAAAAGTACAACTACTATACATACCGGTACGGTTCTGTCAAATTATCTTATCGGCGGTCATTCGAAAAAATTTCATATACGCTCGCTCATTGACAGATACAGAGTTTTGCAGCATCATTTCGGTGTTATCCCGAATATCATGAACCACGCGGCAATAACGGTACGCGCATTAAAACACTCAGGGAAAAAGAACCGATGAAAGGTATAATACTTGCCGGCGGATCCGGCACACGACTATACCCGCTGACGGCAGCGGTAAGCAAACAGCTTATGCCGGTATACGATAAACCGATGATTTATTATCCTCTGACAACGCTCATGCTTGCGGGAATCCGAGACATCCTTGTCATAACAACACCGCAGGACCGGCCTGCTTTCGAAAAAGTATTGCGCGACGGGAATCAGTGGGGCATAACAATTAATTATGCCGTTCAGGAAAAACCGCGGGGCATCGCAGAGGCATTGATCATCGGAGAATCTTTTACCAAAAACGAACCGGTATGTTTAATTCTCGGCGATAATATATTTTACGGCGACGGACTTATTAAACTTCTCGAAAAAGCGACTCTACTGAATGACGGCGGGCTCGTTTTCGGCTACTATGTGAATAATCCACAACGATACGGCGTTGTCGATTTCGACGAAAACCGCAATGTCAGGAGTATCGAAGAAAAACCGAAACAACCGAGATCGAACTATGTCGTGACGGGAATTTATTTTTATGACGTCATGGCAGCGGAAGTTGCAAAAGACCTGCAGCCATCCGGACGGGGCGAACTCGAGATTACCGACGTCAACAACGCATATCTGAAAAAGAAAAAACTACAGGTAGAACTTCTCGGGCGCGGGATTGCGTGGCTCGATACGGGAACACACGCATCGCTTCTTGAAGCCGGCAATTTTATCCAGATTATAGAGAAGCGGCAGGGATTGAAAATCGGTTGTCCGGAAGAGATTGCATTTCGAAAAGGATATATTACCGGGAGCGAGTTGCGCGCTGCGGCAATTCATATCGGTAATACGGAATATGGCGAGTACCTTTTACGGCTGATCGGATAATATGCGAAACCGGTCGCCGAAACATATCATCAGCCGAATGTCCGAACAGATACGATCGAACGAGGCATTAAAAAAGATTTTGTACAACACTTCATGGTTGTTTGCCGATCGTATTATCCGGATGGGTATCGGTGTGATTGTTATCATATGGATTGCCCGCTATCTCGGTCCGGAACAATTCGGCATCTACAACTATGCCATCGCATTTGTTGCCCTCTTCACGGCAGTATCGACCCTCGGCCTCGACCACATTGTGGTTCGTGAAATAGTCCGGCAACCGGATAAAAAAGATGAAATCGTCGGCTCCGCTCTCCTGATGAGATTCCTTGCCAGCGTAATAACCGTCGTTCTTATTTCCCTCATTATTTTCCTGTTGCGCCCCGACGACGCGCTTACACGCATGATGGTTATAATAATCGCATCTGCCATGATATTTCAATCATTTGAGGTGATCGATTTCTGGTTCCAATCGCAGGTTCAATCGAAGTACACCGTGATTGCTAAAAATGCGGCATTCCTCTTTATTTCGGGTGTCCACATAGGTTTGATACTATCAGAAGCATCGCTTATTGCCTTTGCTATTGCCCGGCTTGGAGAAATGTTTCTTTTTGCGGTCGGTCTGGTTTTTTTATATCGCTATTCGGGCTCGGCGTTGAGAAAGCTTCGCTTTCGTCTGAAGCAGGCGACACATTTGCTCAGGGATAGCTGGCCTTTAATTTTATCGGGTATTATGGTTATGCTCTATATGCGAATCGATCAGGTTATGCTCGGTGAAATGATCGGCGATACAAGCGTCGGTATTTATTCAGCCGCAATCAGATTAACAGAAGTATGGTTTTTTATACCGACGGCAATACTGATATCCGTTTTCCCGAATATTATTGAAACGAAAAAAAAGGACGAAGGACTATACTACAGGCGCTTGCAGCGCCTGTACACAACGCTGACCTGGATGGCAATTGCCATAGCACTTGTGGTAATGTTTCTGGCTAATCCCGTCATTCGAGTGCTCTATGGTCAGGAGTTTCAGGCGGCAGGTTCAGTGCTGGTGATTTCTATTTGGGCAGGGGTTTTTGTTTTTCAGGGGCTCACACGCAGTAAATGGCTCGTTGCCGAGAATTTGCAAAAATATACATATTTCTTTACAGGGATTGGTGTTATTATTAATATTATTCTTAACCTTATTCTCATACCGAAATATGAAGCATCGGGCGCAGCAATAGCGACCCTGATCACCCAGTTCACCGTTGTCATACCGGCACCTTTTTTGTTTAAAAAAACCAGGTTATCGTCTGTTATGATACTTCAATCCTTCTTATTTAAGAAATGATAGGTAAACAGGATGAGTAATAATAAAAGCATTATGAGAAAGGCTCTTATTCCTTTTCTAAAGTTTTTTGACCTTTATTCATTGGCTCAACTGCGTGACAGAGGTCCGCTGGTTGACTACGGTTGGTTCAGAAGCTTCAGGGAACAAAAACCAGTTGACCAAACGGGAAACCCATTCCCGTGGTTCTCATATCCGATTGTCACTTTTTTAGAAAAGAGGGTACAACCGCATTTTACGGTTTTTGAATTCGGAACCGGTAATTCCACATTATGGTGGTCCAAAATGGTTGCCCGGGTACTTTCCTGTGAACACGACCCCGGATGGTATGATACCATAAAAAAAACCGCTCCTTCGAATGTCACATTGATGTATATAGAGTCGCCGGAAAAAGATTATGCTAAATCTTTGGAAAACTTTTCTGAAAAATTCGAAATAATAATTGTAGACGGCGAACAACGGGTAGAATGCGCCAAGCATGCAATACCGTCTTTAACATCGGACGGTGTAATTATATTTGACGACTCCGACAGACCCGAGTATGCCGAAGCGATGCGTTATCTAAAGGATCAAGGTTTTCGCCAGATCGAATTCTACGGAATGACGGCCTGTGTCAATGTCGGTAAAGAAACTTCGATATTCTATCGGCCGGAGAATTGTTTTCATATTTAAAAATACAACACACTGATGAAATTAGCCCGAATAACAACACTCTATCCGTCATACATTACAAATTTCTATCGACGCAATCCGGAGATTGCATCCGAGCCGTACACATCGCAACAGGCAAAATTGCATTACGATGCATTCGGCTGGGCGGATTTCTGGTCGCATGCACTGAAACGGTTCGGCCTGGAAGTACGGGAGATAGAGATGAATGTTAAACCTCTGCAAAGTACCTGGGCTGGCGAAAACAACATACGGTTTCATAAAAAGGGGTGGATCTTCGATATTTCAGAAGCTCAGATTAAGGAATTTCAACCGGAAGTATTATTTATCCACGAATTGCGCGGTACAACCGCATCATGGATAAAAAAGATCCGTGCACAAAATCCATCCATTAGATTGATAATCGGATGGTACGGCGCTCCGATTCTGGATACATCGGTTATAAGAGAATGCGACATTATGCTTTCCTGCATTCCGGATGTTGTAACCCGGCTCCGTGGTGACGGAATAGAAGCACATCATCTGAATCACGCATTCGAACCGAGAATACTGGAGCGCATTGACCGCACGCATGAACAGACTATCGACTTTTCATTTATCGGACAGATAATCAGAAGCAATCGTTTTCATCTTGAACGCGAAAATCTGTTGTTGAAGGTACTGGAAAATACCGACATTCAGATCTATTCGCCGAGCGCCAATCCGCCGTTCGCAAAGAAGGTGGCAGATCCCATCCGTTTTATTGCATACTATTTGATACAATTCCTCAAACGCCTCTCGGTTTCCGACAACACATTACAGAAGATACCGCTTCTGCGAAATGCATCGATCCTGCACGAGAAACCTCTGTCATTTGTAAATCCACGTCTGAAACCATATCTTAAAAGAGAGGTATTCGGACTCAAAATGTTCCAGATGTTACATAATTCCAAAGTAACACTGAACAATCATATTGATATCTCAAGAGCATCGGCTTCGAATATGCGCTTGTACGAGGCAACGGGAACCGGCACCTGTTTACTGACGGACTGGAAACCGAATATCAGAGATTTATTCGAGCCCGATACCGAAGTCGTGACATATAAACATGCCGATGAATGCGTTGAAAAAGCTCTCTGGCTGCTCGCGCATCCGGAGGAGCGTAAATCAATCGCACAGGCAGGACAGAAGCGCACCCTACGCGATCATACTTTTTCGCAAAGAGCGGAACAACTGGCTTCTGTTATACATCGATATCTGAAGTAATACTCCCGTTTATACAGGTAATTGAATATGAGCAAAAAGAAAAAAGATCGAAAAAAAACACAACAACACAAAGAACGTTTCATAATACCTCCCGGATACGAACATCCGATTATGGTATTATTACTGCTTCTGTCATTTGTAATTTTTTTTAATGCACTTTTCTTCGCGGATAAAAATTTCATCTCGAGCGATTATGTTGCATCGCTTGCGTATCTACCGTTTGTAGAGGAAGCGGAAGATCAGGGATTATTCCCTCTCTGGACGCCATATCTCTTCAGCGGTCTGCCGAGCTATGCAAGCATGATAATCTCAGGTGATCGATGGTATGACTTTACGCACAAATTCTTTCAGACTATATATAACTCAGTGCGTTCTATATTTTGGGACCGATATATCTTTGTAGTGATTCTTTTTCACCTGCTTTTCGGTATTGCAACCTATATGCTCGCATATCAAAAAACAAAAAATGCCGGGGCATCGCTGTTTGCCGCTATCTCCATTTCGTTTTGTCTCGGGATCATTATTTGGGCAATGGAGGGACATTACACAAAAGCCCGGTCTCTCATCTCACTCCCCTTGCTTCTTATCGTCGTTGAACAGATGAGAATAAAAATAAAACCATGGCATATTCTTGCGGCAATTATTCTCATCCACATGCACGGGATACACATACAAATGGTTTTTTATTCCGCTTTTGCACTCGGCTTTTATTTTATATTTTTCATTGTCCGCAATCTCATCAAGAAGGAGAGTATAAAACCCGTATTGCTGACGCTGGTAGTAGTGGGTTTTTGCGCAGCATTTGCATTTTTTATGCAATCTGATAGATATTTTTCGACGTACGAATACAATCAATACTCTATTCGGGGAGTTGGCCCGATTATGCAAACCGATGAAACAACCGGCACACCGGGCGGCGGACTCGATTATGAATATGCAACCAACTGGTCCTTTAGTCCCCAGGAAATTACCACATTCTTTATCCCGTCATTCTACGGATACGGGACATGGACATACGAAGGACCCTTAACACAAAATCAACCGGTACGGGTAAATACATACTTCGGGCAGATGCCGTTCACCGTGGCACCGGTCTATATGGGAGTCATATTAATCGCATTTGCAATACTGGGTATGGTGTATTACCGGAAAGATCCGTTCGTCCAATACCTTATGATCCTCTCCGGGATTGCACTTTTAATATCTTTCGGGAGGACATTGCCAATCCTGTACGATCCGATGTATCATTATTTTCCCCTGTTCGATAAGTTTCGGGTACCGAGTATGATCCTGATTTTGCTGCATATCGCGTTTGCGGTGTTTGCGGCTTATGGTATCGCGGCGATTACGGAATTTGGGAAAAAACGACATAACCAGATTCCGGTTTGGCTAAGACGAACTCTGGTCGTGCTGGGAACCCTGTTCATACTCTCGTTTCTTGCACGCGGTGTATTCGAGGGGTCATATACTTCACTTATAGAGCGATCGGGAGCACAGGTACCGCCACAATTATATTCCTGGATGTATGACAGAATGATGAACGATCTATCATTTAACCTCGGGTTATTACTCGTCGCATTCGGTGGTGTCACGCTCTATGTACACCGGTCTATCCCCGCTCTTGCACTCATCGCTTTACTGATCGTATTAACCACGACCGACCTGTGGCGTCAGGCATACCGACCGATGGATCTGCACCCCGCTCAAAATCTGGACAGACTCTTTGAACCGGATAATGCCGTTCAATTCATAAAAGAAGACGATGAAACATTCCGCGTTTTTCAGATCCAAAATGATCAACCACTCGCCGATAATCGGTTATCCTACCACCTCGTTCAGGATATTTATGGTTATCATCCGGCGAAACTACGGGTATATCAGGATATGATAGAGATTGCCGGTATCGGTAATCCGTTTATGTGGAACTTACTCAATGTTAAGTATATACTGAGCGATCGTTTTTACGATTTACCATCGCTTGAGCCGGTATTCGACGGACAGAGAAAGGTAATGCACAACACCGATCAGTTACCACGCGTGTGGTTTGTCAACCGTATTGAAGAGCGTACTCCCATTTCAATTCTGCAATCAATGCAGGACGCTGCCTTTGATCCGCTTGAAGTAGCATTCGTCGAAGAGAGTATCGAAACAGATATCGATACAGCAGGCAATCGTTCATTTGCCGAAGTTACCGATTTCGGGATCCACCACATCCGGGCAGATGTTCGGTCCGATGGTAATCAATTCCTTGTCATGAGCGAGGTATATTATCCTGCAGGATGGAACGCGTATCTGAACGGAGAAAAAATCGATATTGTGAAAACAAATTATTTCATGCGAGGTGTCATCATTCCCGAAGGAGATCATACACTCGAGATGGTATTTGAACCGAGAGCGTTCGCAATCGGAAAGAACATCAGCATCATATTGAATATTTTCGTGATCGGATTCGCTCTTGTTCTGGCCGGCAGGACAATCGTTTCAAAAAGAAAATCCCGAGCCACGGCTGCAGCATAAAAAGGTGCATGGATAGATCTGTTTAACGGATGTAGTCGTTCAAATATAAAATTCATTATTCAGCAGTTCAGAAAGCCTTGATTGCACTCCGCGATATATATGAGAAAGGTTTCTTCCACCTCCTCTCGGCAAATTTTCTGCACCAGTTTCTCGGTTTCGGAATTCTACTGGTCGTAGCAAAATTCCTGACGCCGGCAGAACTCGGTGAGATTCGGATCCTCCAGGCATATATTGCCGTTTTTACAATCTTTGCCGCATTTGGCGTGAGTACGGCTGTTCTGAAAACCTGTGCCGAACAACGCCCCGAAGCAGAGCGGGAGAGCATTTTGAAAGCGGGATTCAGACGGGCAATGGTCACAACACTTGTGGCTCTTTTCCTGCTCGCCATCCTCGCACTCAGCGGCGTCATTACATCCACACACCGACTTGCGATGTGGTTGTTGGTATACGCTCTGGTTATACCGTTTTCCGTCAGCACGGAGATTTTCTTCTCCTATTTGCAGGCATTAAAAAAAATCAAACAGCTTGCGCGATTACATGCACTTTTTCGGTTGCAGGCATTTGTTATTATTATTGTCTGCACGTACATCTGGGGTATTAAAGGATTTATCTTTGCAACGATAATCGGCTATATGCTCGGTCTGATTCCGGTCGTGTATACCACCGGTACATCCTTTCTGAAAAGAGTACCGCACTCTCTTACTGCCGCATTCAAGCATCTCGCCGTGTTCAGCGTGCTATCGAATGGTATTAGCATGATAGGCAAGTTCGGCGATATCTTTTTACTCGATTACCTTGTTATGAACCGTGAACTCATCGGATATTATGCCCTCGCGTCATTGTTCACCTATGGGGCAATACAGGTAACTGCAACCGTACAATCAATTTCAACACCGTATCTGAGCGAACGAGCCGGTGAACTCGAGTGGTTCATCTCTAAAGTCAGGTCGACGCAAATCCGCGTCGGTGTATTAAGTATAGCGGTATCGGCAGGTATAACCGTGCTTGCCTACCTCCTTATACATATATTTTACGGCGCAGCGTACTCCGCGTCGCTCGAGTATCTGCCGATACTTTTATTGAAATATATCTTCTGGTCATGGTATGCTGTTATGGCTGTTGCGTTACTCGGGTTGGGATACATGAAATACAATTTTATTATTGTAGCCATAGTGACCCCGTTAAGTATTCTATCATCGTATTTCTTATTTCAGGTATACGGCATTGCAGGGGTTGCAGTCGGACAGGTGTTCGGCAGTGTCGTCGGCCTTCTGTTAACACGAATTCTTTACCGGCGGGCTATAAGGAACCGAAAGGCATATCAGACAGGGAGTTGATTTTCATTGTTTTTTCAATCCCGTCACTTGTCCGGCAATCTAAAAATACTTGCTTTTAGGGGTAAATTATGCGATATTACAGAAATTTTAAATTGTACCAACCACACATCACTACGTTATCACAAAACATATACTATGCAAAATAGAAAACCAACTTCATTGATAACCGGCGGCGCCGGATTTTTAGGATCGCATTTGTGCGATCGGCTCATTGCCGAAGGCCATAATGTAATCTGTATGGATAATTTGCTCACGGGAAGCATGCAGAATATATCCCATCTGTTGGGAAATGAAAATTTTCAGTTTATTAAATATAATGTTACGGATTATGTACACGTTGAGGGAGAGCTTGATTACATACTCCACTTTGCCTCTCCCGCAAGCCCGATCGATTACCTGAAATTACCTATACAGACCCTGAAAGTCGGTTCACTCGGAACACATAAAACCCTGGGATTGGCAAAAGAAAAAGGTGCGCGCTTTTTACTCGCATCAACTTCGGAGGTATACGGCGACCCGCAGATACATCCGCAGCCGGAAGTGTACTGGGGAAATGTGAATCCGATCGGTGTTCGCGGAGTGTACGACGAAGCAAAGCGCTTCGCCGAAGCAATGGTTATGGCTTATCACCGTTATCACAAACTCGAAACGCGTATTGTTCGGATATTTAACACATACGGTCCGCGAATGCGGTTGCACGACGGTCGTGCTTTACCGACATTTATGAAGCAGGCACTATCGGGTGAGGATATCACCGTATTCGGAGACGGATCGCAAACAAGAAGTTTCTGCTATGTCGACGATCTCATTGACGGCATCTTTCGGCTTCTGATGTCCGATGAAGTTGATCCGGTAAACATAGGAAATCCCGAAGAAATTACTCTTTTACAATTTGCTCAAGAGATAATCGAAATAACCGGTGCGTCGAGTAAAATTGTATTCGAGCCTCTCCCGGAAGATGATCCAAAGGTAAGGCAGCCGGATATATTAAAAGCACAGAAGATTCTGGGGTGGACACCAAAGGTAAAACGACACGAAGGATTAGTGGAAACTTTGAAATATTTTAAAAAGCAGCTCGAAAACAGCTCCGACAATCGTCCGTAAATTCAGTTATAATTGACATTTTATAAACCCTTAATTATATTGATATTAAATAAAACCCTAATTATCTGAAAAAAACACACGGAGAATGTACGCATGCCTGACTCATCACTCGATGCTCTCGGAATGATTGAAACAAAAGGATTGGTAGGATCAATTGAAGCGGCCGACGCAATGGTGAAAGCCGCAAAAGTTACGCTCATCGGTAAGGAAGCGATCGGAGGAGGGTATGTAACGGTTATGGTCCGGGGGGATGTCGGCGCTGTGAAAGCGGCCACGGATGCAGGAGCAGCTGCAGCACAGCGCGTCGGTGAGCTTGTTTCGGTTCACGTTATACCCCGTCCCCATAATGATGTGGAGATGATTTTACCGCCGCGTCCGGGTTCGACGAAATAATACCCGAATAACATTGTCGCCACTTTTTAACTGACAGTCTCATGTATCAACACGCTCTCGGACTTATTGAGACCCGCGGGCTGGTCGGCGCAATCGAAGCAGCCGATGCAGCTTTGAAAACGGCTAACGTAAAGCTTGTATCAAAAGAATCCGTACGCGCGGGGCTCATCACGATTAAAATAATCGGTGAAACGGCAGCGGTTCGCGCAGCCGTCGATGCAGCAGGCGCCGCAGCCGGGCGTGTCGGCGAACTCGTATCGGTACACGTTATTCCGCGTCCACACGATGAAATGATTCAACTCATCGATGCTGGCCCGGAACCGCAGGAGAAAAGAGACGACGAAGCGAAGAAAGACGTCGATACACAGATCGAACAAAGTGCAGATGCACACCAGTACAGAGATCAGCTTGATAAACTAACCGTTCACCAGTTACGAACACTTGCACGGTCTGTCGAAAATTTATCAATTCAGGGACGTCAAATATCAATGGCAAACAAACAGCAATTGATTGACGAACTGCTGCGCGCTCGATTCAGTGAAGATAGTTAGAAGAGATACATGGAGAAGTTGAATAGAACACCGATCATTATAATTTCCGCTTTATTTGCTATCGGTCTTTGGCTGACGGTCAATCTTGGATTCGATTACACCACCCCAAAGGAGATCCCTGTCGTTATTCAGAACCTGGATGATGATATTGCGTTTCGCACAACACCACCTCAATATGTACGCGCAAGACTTCGCGGTGAGGGATGGAAATTACTGGGTATGAGGATCAGCGGAGACGTAAAATACATACTCGATCTGAAGGACAAGAGATCGCCTGTCACAGTTTCAACATCCGCCAACCTTTCGGAACGGTTACGGGTGCCAACCGGAATCGATATTACCGAATTAACACCGACAGAACTTTCCATTGAACTGGAACGAAAAAAAGAAAAACGTATCCCGGTTGATCCGGTTATCGACGTTTCGTTCCGGGATGGATTTAATCGTGTCGGAGATGTGTCCGTAGTACCCGATAGTGTGGTTATACGCGGTGCAGAGTCCGTTGTTTCGGCTATTACTTCCTGGCCAACCAAACCGTTGGTCTTACGTGAGGTTCGGGAACCGGTTCGCAAATCCGTCAGCCTTTCAGATACATTGTCGAAAATTATCTCATTGAATATCGGAACGTGCGACGTGCAATTCGACGTGCAGCCGATAGCAGAAAAAACAATTGCCGGACTGAGGGTACAGATTGAAGGCGTACCGGCTAATCGGGAGGTAGTAATCATTCCACCGAGAATCGACCTTATCATTCGCGGAGGAATCAATCAACTGGCAGTTATTGAAGATGAAAATTTTTCGGTACAGATACATTACCGGGATATTCTAACCGATACATCAGGTACCGTCATACCTCGTATCGACGGACCGGACGATATCCGTATCGTGCAACGATCACCAGAACGATTACAATACGTCATACGAAGAACACCGTAACCCGTCAGAACGGTCTGTCGATTCTCAGGAAAACGACCACCGATGATTCCCGATCGGTTCTCCAGGCAAAACCCAATCGCGAATTCCCATTGCGTGATCCTAGTCCGAAACCAATAGAGGTTTTCAGCTCACTGAGCGAAAGATCGCCGAACCCTTTTAACGCACCATATTTTGGATCTGCATTTCCGGTCCATCCGGTATCGATAAAAAAGAGGAGCGTCAAACCACCGAATGCATCGTGCGGAATAAACGAGAGTTGTGAGAATATTTCACCTCTTATTACGTATTCCGCGTTCAGTAATAGCATCCGGTTTCCAAAGAATGCTTTATGAGGATAGGCGGGAAGGGTACCAAGCCCGCCAAGCTCATATATTTTTTGTATTGGTACATCGCCTTCCGATGAACCGGCCCGAAACCGAAGATTAATATTATCATATTCCGATATCGGCTGGTATCTGCGAATGTCAAAGATATATTGTGTGTAGTCGAATTCGCTGTTTAACGCGGGAGATGAATACTCCGCCGTACCCAGTACATTCCAACCATGTAACCGCCTCGGTCTCTGCTCAACGGAGCTCAGATGAAATGCTAAACGCATTGCGTTCATACGACCTTCGTTGATGGCGGGATTCAGGCGGTATGACCGATCGCGTACAAAGAGAGCCCAGTCGGTTCTGTTTTTCATGCCGGCGTGCAGTTCATTCAGATATTGTAGTCTAACATGGCTTGAAAAACTTTTCGAGTTAAAATAGTGTCCTGCATAGATCGAGAAACCTTCCCGGTTATAATAATCTCTGTAATCTCTGTGGAAGAAAAATGCCGCAAGGTCATTTTCACTCCTGCCGATGAACCATGCATCCTGCGTATCGGTTAGGGAATACACCTCGCCGCCTATTTCTATTAAAGCCTCGTCGGAGGTCATGAATTGACGTGTCGCACCAAGTTTTCCCCGCCACCGGTGCGCTTTGAATGCATATCCGACCTGTCCGTACAGCGAGAGTGCCATCGATCCGTCCCAATACAAATTCTTTCTCGATCCTGCGTTTACCGAGAACCCTTCGACACGATTAAAACCCAACCGGAACGGATGTAATGCAATATCACGAACGGTAAAATCTTCCTGGAAGTCATGTGATAATCGATACGGAACACGATATGCGGGTCGTCGCTCTTTATAGACAAGATCAATGTCAACGCCATCCATTTCTTCCGTAGGTCCGGTAATTGTTCCACCGATGTTATATATCCGACCATTCACCGCCGTAACCCTCCCTTGAATCATTCCGCCTGTTTCGATTACGGCATTACCATTTAATACGAGCACATCACCCTTTATCTGACCCCGTACGGTGAGAGATCCGTTCCGAACAACGATATTACCCTCGATACGATCCCGATGATCAATAGAGACATCACCGTTAAAATGAATCGCACCTTCCCTGCTTCTGAATGAAATATGTAATTCAGTGGTATCCGGTGCAATCGTCCCCTCCGGCTCGGGTCCGATCTGCCAGAGTATTTCCCGTTCGATTTTTCCGATAAAATCATCGATGATTTTATTCAAACGACCGGTTTCAGGGTCCTGAGGCCTGTGATTCTCATACGGTTTGGGTGTCTGAGCATCCGTATAGAGAGGCAGAGATAGAATCAGGAAAATCAACAATATAGTTCGGGACCAAACCATGGTCATCCCTCCGTCATATATAGTCATAAATGATGGCCAACAAATATAATGTTTCGTATTCGATTATACGGCCTATATTCGTAATAGTTACATACAAATAAAAAACCCGAACCATATTCGGTACGGTTCGGGTATAGGTAACGAACACCAATCGGTTATCGAATGTCAGCCGGCCTTCGCCATTGCACGCGATTGAATTTCTTTTAACTCGCTCTCAAAGAAGAATTCCTTCTCTCCGAATGCGGGTTCGAGTTGGTCGAGCCAGCTTGCTTTTGTATCATATTTAGCAAAAAACGGCCGCTCCACCCAATCGGGGTTTCGGCCCTGGATAAATCGAAGAACTATAACCTTTTCACCCTTGATTTCGGTAACCCCCTGAACTTCAACCTTTCCGGGTGTTGCGGACATACTCGGTCCGCGCACTGTACGACCGAGGCCGGATACATTTTTCCAGGCATTGCGGAATATCTCCCATGCCTGAACTAACGGAACTTCAAAATACCGGCGCGCGCCGGTGTCCCGTTCAACAAACATATAATATGGAATTAAACCATATCGCACCTGATTGCGCCACATTGTTTCCCAGACATCAGCATCATCGTTAATATGACGGATCAGAGGGGATTGCGTTCGAATTTGAGCTCCGGTCTCACGAATACGGCGGATCGCTTCCCGGGCAATCGGAGTTTCAAATTCAACCCAATGGTTGTAATGACCCATTATCGCTACGTGTTTGCCCTTCTTAATGAGCTTTTCAATTATCCAGAGAAAATCATCCGCATCCTGATCGGTGACAAATCGTTGAGGCCAGTATGATACTGCCTTGGTCCCGATCCGGATCGTTTGCACGTGATTCAAATCCTTACCCAGAAATGGTTCGAGATATCGATTAAAAACACGTGTTTTCATCACCATCGGATCACCGCCGGTAAATAGTATATCGCTTACCTCTTTATGCTGCCTGAGATACTCCATAAGTTGAGAAGCTTCTTTGCTTGCAAACTTCAATTCGTTAATCCCGACAAACTGAGCCCATCTGAAACAGAATGTGCAGTATGCATGACAGGTCTGTCCCGAAGTCGGGAAAAACAGCGCGGTTTCCTTATACTTATGTTGAACCCCCGGAAGAGGAACGCCATTCACTTTGGGGACGTTCATCTGCATCTGACCTGCAGGGTGGGGATTCAGAGAATAACGGATCTCATCAATCTTTTTCTTCAGCTGATCTTTGGGAGCCTGACTCCGCAGTAAATCTGCTATTGTATTGAAATCTTTATCCAAGAGCATCTCTTTTTGCGGGAATGTCAGTTGAAAAATCGGATCTTCTGGAATATTATCCCAATTTATTAACTCGTGAAGCACATATTCGTTGACTTTAAATGGTAAAACCTGAGAAACGACCTTCATTGCAAAGCGTTGCTCCCGATTCAGCCTTTTAACCTGAGGGATTTTATCCAGATCCCTCGGGGTATAATGCCGGAACTCGGTAAATTGAGTCAACTGGCTGGAAGATCGCTGAACATTCTCCACAGGGTTTACCTTGGGTACTGTTAGTGTCATTCGACGCCTCTTTCTTAATTATTAATTAGAGTAACCTTTTACCGTTTATGGTTTATGTATGGATATTTTAGGGTACTACTGTCTGGTTATCGATGATTTGGTGTATGTATAATTAGTGAAAAATATCTTAAAAAGTCAAGGAATGTTTATTTTGGCGAATATCGGTGTTTTTAGCCTGTTTAAAGCGTCCGGAGGCATTAATATTTAGTCAGAAAGGATCAAAACAAAATGGCGCACGCAAGGAGTAATACAGTGCCTCCTCCCGAGGGACATACCCTGCAACCTTTCCCACGTTGGAACTGTACCTCGGGTAAGGAAGGCACCCACCTGTTCCCTAACTCCCAATTTTAGATTATTCTCTCGCTTAGTACTTTTGCAACCGCGCCTGGTTTTGAGTTGACCTGTAATTTTATGTATATATTTTTAAAATGGGTATTCACGGTATGACGGCTTACTATCAATTTTTCTGCAATGGCTTCATTTTTCAGACCCTTTGTGGCAAGTCCCAATATATCTTTTTCTCTGGATGTTAAATTATACTCAGCCCTTGGTTCGCGGCACTCGGAGACCATACCGATCATTTTTTTGGCAACACGGGGACTGACCGGTGCTCCACCATTTGTTATTTCCGGGATTGATTCCATGAGCTGCTTGGCGGGAACGTTTTTCAGCAAATATCCATCTGCGCCTGATAACAGAGCACGCTGGATCTTATCTTTATCATCATACACAGTCAGCATGATGACACTCGTGGTTTGTGTGACCATTTTTATCTTTTGTATTGCATCAAGTCCGCTCATATCAGGTAAGCCTATATCCAGCAGGATTACATCCGGTGCATTGTTTTTCTTAAGACTTGACAGCATGTCTACCGCAGAAGAGAATACTTTTTCAGTCTTCATGCTACCCGTTTGGTTGATAAGGTTTGCCAGAGTTTTTCTAAAGGTTTGATTATCATCAACCAACCAGATGTTGATTGCATCCGATTTGGGTTTTATCATTTCCACCCTCATAGATAGTGATTGATTTTGTTTGTACAAGATTCACCTTCAATTCCAATTTTGTACCACTTCCCTGTGCAGACTCTATTGATAAAATTCCCTGTATGTGTTGCACTCGATAGTGCATATTCTTCAAACCATCTCCATGGGAGAGTTGTGCCTGATTAAAACCCACACCATTGTCTTCTATAATCAATCTGAAAGATCCCGCTTCTTCGTTGATACCAATCACAACCTTTGTTGCGCCGGCGTGTTTCACAATATTATGCAATGCTTCTTTGTATACTAAAAGTATAGTTCTTTTAGAATCCATACTGATGACTTTATTCGGGTCCTCGATATGTACATCGATTTTGTAGCGTATATTTTGAAGCATTGTACAAGCGATAAACTTCATTCTTTCAACGAGCGTCTCAAGTTTATCCCGTTCCGGATTTATTACCCATACAATATTCCGTAAGGAATCGACTATATCATGGATGAACCGACTGATAGATAACAACTCCGCTTTATCTTTTTCGGTTATTGATGGTTTACTCGATACCATATCGATCATCAGGGCAACACTGCTGAGACTGCTGCCTATCTCATCGTGCAGATCTCTCGCGATACGGGATCTGGTTTGTTCAACATCCGATATTTTATAGGTGCAGTATTTAAACAGTAAAAATATAATAACACCGCCGGCACCCAGGGACACGATTATAACGAGATCATCGGTACTATTGAATACATACATATAAGAGCCTTTATCCCGGCTGAGTTTACTTATAGATTATGGAACACATACTAGGTATCTAAAAAACGTGCTTCTCAAAAATGAATAAAAGGCGAGACGCTGTTACAGGTTCAACCCTCCGACGCCCCGCCTTTGTAACCCTTAACCATGTATGATTGTCGTACCGTGATCAAACAATTCGTTTTTATATGAACCCGGTACTCTAAGTTACGTATAGAATAAAAAGTAAATCAATCCCGCATTTACGGTATTTTTTAAAAATTTACTCCTCTTCATCAAGAATCCATTTCTCGGTGTGCTTGCCGAGTCCTTTCAGAAACCGTGATGGTTTCGAGAGAATTAATCCGCTTTCCCGGTCATACACATTCATTGGATATGTTATGTGTAAATTCTCCTTCGCTCGTGTGCAGGCAACGTACATAAGCCGCCTCTCCTCGTCCATCTCCTCATCGGATTCCGCAGAACGATGTGACGGGAATCTCCCTTCCAGGCAATAAATAATAAAAACGGTGTGCCATTCCAATCCTTTTGCGCTGTGAATGGTCGAAAGGATAAGGAATTCATCTTCGCTGCCGGTAGGTGTAATATCCGATACACTTTCATTTGGCGGCTCAAGCGCCATATCGGATAGCAGCGTATTCAAAGATTTGTATCTTTCACAGATAGTTTGAAACATCTCAAGGTCCTTCTGCCGCTTCCGATAATCGTCATATTTATGCTTAAATTGAGGAGTATAATGGCGTAAAATGATGCCCACTTTATCGGCAGGAGGGATTTCATCAGAAGCAATCTTTTTCATTAAAGCGAACAGATCGGTCAATTTTTCGGGATAGTCATTGTATGTTGCCCAAAACCTGCGACTTTGTTCACCTCCCGATGATCCGTTTATTTTCCGTTGGAGGATGTCACCGATAACTTTTTCGGCAGTTCTGGGGCCGACCCCATCGACAAGAAGCATTATTCTGTTCCATGCAACGATATCACGCGGATTCCCTACGACTTTCAGATATGATACGATATCTTTAATATGGGCGGTTTCCATAAACTTAAAACCGCCGAATTTCACATAGGGTATACCTGCTTTGTTAAGCTCAATTTCAAGATCGAAAGCGTGATACGACGATCGGAAAAGCACCGCAATATCGGTGAGCGGGATTCCCTCTTCCCGTAGTTCAAGAACCCTCTGGACCACAAATTTTGATTGTAAATTCTCCGTTGGCGCAGCAATAATTGACGGTATGCTGCCCCCGGCCCTGTTTGAAAATAGTGCTTTACTAAATTTATGTCTTTGCATATGATACCCAACTTCTTCCTGTACATGTGTTCACGAATCAGGATCCATCCCGGATAGCACCACGCCCTGATCTGTTTTTAACCAATATAAACATTTTATTCGTACTTTGGTTATTCAAACAAACCATACATTTCAGCGGGAAACAGGCGGGCGCTGATAAAAAATAATCGCTATTCGTAAAATTCAACGTCTTTATAAATATAAACAGTTCGTATATTCTTGTCAAGAAAATTTTATTAGAATATTCTATAAAAACCGGCGTTGAACCTGTGTAACCGGTGAGGTATTATTTCGGGTTTGTGGGCAGAATTCTTACCAATCTGTCCGGGGTTCAAAGAACAGAGGGTTGAAGTTACGAATCAATTCACCGGTAATGGGAGGTGATGCTACTCACTTATAGCGTGTGCCGTTCGGAGGTAGACAAATTATAAACATATGCGGCGCCCTTCTCTCAATCGGAATAGAGAGATATCATGCGCCGCACATATAATGTGATAAGATTATTATTATATTTTTGGTGTAACCTGTTTCTCAGCCATGTCGCCGACTATCGGCAACTTATACCTTTCACCCTGATATGCTTTTATCATAAGTATAATCCACAGAGCGAGAGCAACAAAGGGCAAGAGCAATGCGAGTATCCAACCGATGATTGGAATAAAGCCCAGCACAATACTTAACACAAAGATTGCCCCAAACGTTATAATCGATTGCATTGCGTGAAATCGAACAAATGAATTATCCTTTTCCAGAACGTAAAACAGGATTCCGGTGATGAAACCCAACAAGTAACACAACAACCCCGCTACATTTTCTTCAAGACCGGTCGATGTTTTGCTTTTTTCCATGGTCCGAACCTCCGGCTATAATATCGATAAGATTGCGTTTGTTAATTAGAACTACATCATATAAAAATATTCGGTAATAAGCAACTAAGGTAATATTAATGTTTATTAATTTTTGCTGTTTTGTTGACTTTTGCCTTAAAAAGTATTTAAATTCATACAATAGAGTCACTCTCATATATTTCAGCAACACACTCTTAATATTGTCCCGGCATTCTATACTTGCCACAGCAATTTGATGCATCATGAGCGTAAAAGTAAAATGCTCTGTAATATACTTAAGTTAATCGGTGTATCATTGAATAAAGGATCATTTTTTACTCTTCAGAAAACTGTTTTTATCTACACCAGATGAGCAACCAGTCACTGATTCATAGATAGGAGACAACAACATTGAAGAAAAATCAAAAACAATCAGTACGGACGCGGCGATGGGTCCGGCGAAATAAGATTGTACTTCCCTTCGTATGGAGAGGGTTGCTGCCTCTGCTGGGTCTTATAGTCTTGTTGGTATATGCTTTCGGACCTTTTGCGAAAAATACAGTCGAGGCACGCGTGCATCAAGGTGTATACGATGCACTGAATGCGGCGGATCATAGCTGGGTACGGATAGAGGTGTCGGGCCAACATGTAATCCTCAGCGGCACCCAGCCCACACCCGATTCCGGCGAATTGGCGCTTGAGGTAGCACGCGCCGCAAGGTGCGATACGTGGGCAGGTCCAAAATTGTGCGCAGTGCGTGTACGCGGGGTTTTTGAGGATGCACAGGAAACACCGACCCAACCATTACCACCACCGGCAACTGATTCAGCGGCCAGGGAAATCGCACGGGCTGCGCGTGATTGCGAGCAGGTATTTGCTTCGCTCCTTGCCGACCGGCGTATCGAGTTCGATACAGGGAGTGCTTCTATATTGGCAATAAGTAGCCCTTTGCTCGATGACTTAGCCAAAGCAGCTGAGGACTGTCCGGTTGTTATCCGCATCGAAGGCCATTCCGATTCAGTCGGACCTGCCGATATGAACCAGATACTCAGTCTTGCCCGCGCTGAGGCTGTCAGGAATGCTTTCATTGAGCGTGGCATCCCGCCCGAACGTCTCGCAGCCGAAGGATTCGGATCGGAAAGGCCGATCGGTGACAACACCACCGAAGAGGGGCGGGCAATGAACCGCCGAATTGAATTTAAAGTGGACCTGCCCTGAGCCGGGTTCAAACCCAACAATAACTGAAAACATACAGGAGAAAATTCCGATATGACTATCCTTCTCTTCAAAATATTCGTATTACTGCTTGTGGCAGCCGTCCTTGGAGCACTTCTCGGATACTGGTGGTGTCGTCGGTATTACGAGGACGTAACCTCAGAATATAACAAAATGGAAAAGGAACGCGAACAATGGCGCAGCAGCCTTGAATCCAGGATGGACCTGACACCGTTGAATGAACGGATCAATGCACTTGAGCTCGCCGTAAAAGATATCAATATACCCCCTGCAACAACCATTGATCTTGAACCTATACATACCCGGCTTGCGGCAATGGAGAAATTAATGGTTGCACCAACTGCCGCACCTCAAACCCCTTTACCCGTCGCATCAGAGGTGAAGGAAGGTAGCCGCAATCTGTTGTCACAACCCGTATTTGGTAAGCCTGATGACCTGAAGCTTATCAAGGGAGTAGCCAATGTGCTTGAAAAGATGTTACATCGCATCGGCGTATATTATTTCTGGCAGGTCGCCGACTGGCGGGCCGAGGACGTGAAGTACGCCAATGACCAGCTTGAAGGTTTTAAAGGTCGCATCAAGCGTGATGCGTGGGTCGCGCAATGCAGAAAACTTACACTCGAGCCCGGGGCAGCGAAGAAACCCGAGGGATTATAATCGATTCATTCCGGCTTAACGGGTAAATGCCTTACTGCGTAGGTAATAAACAAAACGAATTGGCAAACAATGTATGAG
>SLQE01000095.1 GCA_007131635.1 Bacteroidota bacterium
TATGTTACCGGGATTTGTATGGTGATCGATTTCACAACCGGTCATATCCATACTGATATCGGCACGGTAAAATATAATCCGGATGGTGAATTGGTATGGTCGCATATATATGGCTCAGAGGAAGAATATGACGATGAACCTGTCGGGATTGCCGTTAACAAAGATGGCGACGTTTTCATTGCCGCAACGATAATAACCCCGGATACTCTGGGTCGTAAAAGCGATTTTACGGTTATGATGTATGACCGGGATGGGAATTTTAAATGGGTAGATCGCTATAAAAGTTCGGAAGACGGAGACGACCGACCTTATTCTATAACGGTAGATGACTACGGAAATGCCTATGTCGCGGGTTATCAATGGCCGGATAAAGATAATTACGCTGATTTTTATATTACTAAATATAGTACTGACGGAACAAAAATATGGGAAGATATAATCCCGGGTGACGCAACCTTTGTGGGTTATGATCGCCTGTTAGTCTATGAGAATGAATATATATACGCAGTCGGACGCGGACTGTTTAATGCAGAGTTAATTGCTAAATACGATTTGGCGGGGAATAAACTGTGGACTACCCAATGGGATGTTTTGGCTATTGGAGGACCTCTGTATGCGGCCCTGGATAGCGAAGGGAATATATATGTCAGTGCCGAGCAGTGGATTGACGAGGAGGGTACCCAAATGCATGTAAATCCGATAGCAAAATTTAATTCTGCGGGAGATATGCTATGGGAGACGAGGTATGAATGCGTTGATACCAATCAAAGAATATGGGTGCCGAAGTTAAGAGGCTTTGGACTAGACGATGAAGGAAATATTTATTTAGGAGGTAACGCCTGGTGGCACGGGGAGAAATTCCATACCCAAAATACATATTATGCGGTTAAGCTTGTGCAAACAGGAGGTACCGATGTTAGAGGTGAAGAAGTAGAATACGCTTTTACATTGCACCAAAATTATCCCAACCCCTTCAATCCCACAACAACAATACGTTACAAAATCCCGGCAGGAGATTTTGTAACACTGAAAATA
Source organism: Bacteroidota bacterium (assembly GCA_007131635.1). Taxonomy (GTDB): domain Bacteria; phylum Bacteroidota; class Ignavibacteria; order T3Sed10-11; family T3Sed10-11; genus T3Sed10-11. The sequence goes on from SLQE01000095.1 coordinate 1,036, forward strand.
TTTGATGCAGCAGGGAGGGAAATAGCCGGGTTGGTTAACAAATATCAACAGGCGGGGCAGTATACTGTCGTATTTGACGCAACCGCATTGTCAAGCGGAACATATTTCTATACACTGAAAATAGGTGGGTCTGTTACCACAAAGAAAATGTTGTTGATAAAATAATCGGTGCAATAATACCTTATTAATCCTTTTTGTGACATAGAAAATGATTAACTAAACAACAGACAATATTAAATGTATAATTAACTATAAGAGGAGAGCTTGATGAGAACAAAAGTACATATTACAGCTATACTTGTTTTTGTGTTGATGTCTATGATGACGCTCTGTGTGTCAGCGCAACCAATGGTGACGGAAATACTGGAGCAGGGATGGCTTTATGACTGGTATGATACCGGAAAGCGTGTCTTTGAATATCCGACGGATAATACGACTATTGAGATCCGGTACATTCCTACAGAAACTCCCGGAGGATGGAGATATTATCCACTCGGTGCCAGAACTACGACAATTGTTGATGAGCATGGTAATAAAACCGAAGAAATGTTAGAAAATTATATGTCGGGCGACTGGGCGATAGTGTGGGATTTACTTTATCAAAATACTTATCAGGACGGACGCCTTGCCGAGGTCAAATATTCCGGCAGTGTATATGCATCAATCGGGCTTTGGATGTTTAAAGATTTGTATGTATATGAAGACGCAAAACTGGTTCAGATAATCAATCAAATGTATGATCCTACAGACGAGGTTTATAGGGATAGTGAGCGAACTGTCTATCATTATAACGGAGATGTAATAGATTATTTCACAACGGAAGAACGATGGGACGAAGATTCTTCAACCTGGCAATTTGGCAGCGACAGCGAAAAACATATTCATCAGTACAGCGGCGGAAAGCTTGCAACCGAAGAAATACTGGAGTGGGATGAAGATGAAGAGGATTGGAAAAAGAGTAGATTTGGCGAGTATACGTATAATGCAGACGGTTCTATCGGAATAGTACTCTGGAAAGGCTGGTCTGAACTTGATGATATGTATTATAATGGGGGTAGATTGATTTATTCATACGGTACGACATCCGTAGCCGATGACGCCTCTGCTCTGCCTGATGCTTTCAGACTTTCTAATTATCCCAACCCGTTTAATCCGGTTACAACGATTTATTTCGACATACCGGAACCTGCCGAAGTACGGTTGGATATTTTTGATATTCGCGGCCGCAAAATTCGCACGCTGATCACGGAAGAATACCGGGAGGCCGGAGCGCATCATATACGGTGGGATGGATTGGATGATGCCGGGTTAAAGCTGTCTTCGGGTGTGTACATATACAGGCTTTCAACTCGCGGCCGTATAATCAGTAATAGGTGTATTCTAATGAAATAATGAAATTTTTATTGATACAATATGCAGTGAACTATTACCATATTAACTATTTATGATAAAGGAGATCAAAATGAATTCACAATACAGATTATTTAATACCTGCAGCCGGTTGAAGCTACTCATTCGATTGCTTGCAGTGTTTGTATTTTTCACCGGTGCAGTCAACGCATCGGAGGGAAACCGAAATCCATCTATCGGCATGGATCTTACCGGGATAGTGAACGCTCTGAAAGAAGATTCGCTCAACCGGGATCTTATGGAAATTATAAAAAACCATCCATCCGGACAGACCTTTCTAAGAGCGAATCCGCTGAACCGTAGTCATTCGCTTCTATTAAATAATCATACCTCTGTAGCAAATTCTATTCTCGCGAAGGCGACGGAAACGACCAAGGTTATGATGCTAACCCAATTCTATGATGCAGTATCACAGGATTGGGTAAACAGTAGTCGCATAATCGAAATCTATGATAATGCCGGGCGGGTTATTCAAATCGTAAGTGAGGATTATATAGACGGTGAGTGGAAAGCATGGTGGAGAATGTTATTTGAATATGAAGGCAACAGCGAGGATGTATATATTTGGATGTCGGAATGGTGGGATGAAGAAACAGAGGCGTGGGATAACAGAGGAGAGAGAACAAGATTTGTTGCCTACCAGAATGGAATACCCATTGAAGCGATTGACGAAAAATGGGTGGATGATGAATGGAAGCCGTTCAGAAAATCGATTATGACCTGGACTGCAGACAGAATGCCGCTTGAAACGCTCGACTATGACTGGACGGGAGATGACTGGGAACTATCGGCGCGCGAACGCTGGATATGGGAAAACGGATTATTGATCGAATATGTAAATGAATGGTGGGACGGAGAAGAATGGATAATAGAAATGAGATGGGAATATACGTACGACAGCAACGGCAACGAAATTGAATATATCTTTCAAATGTCCGATTGGTTAACCGGTGAGTTGAAGAATTTTTTCCGTGAATTGAGTTCCTATGATGCTCAGGGAAATGCAACCGAGACCGTTGATCAGATGTGGGATGACGAAAACGAGGAATGGAGTGATATATCAAAAACTATCTATGAAGAGTATGACAATCAAGGAAATCTGATAAGATCTGTGGATTACACCCTGATCGGTGATACCTGGGTGCCGTCCTCACGGGACCATTATCATTATGACGGGAACGATGATCTACAGATGCAGGTCATTGAGGAATGGGCGGATGAAGATACATGGATACCGGCTTATCGTGTTCTCTATAGTGGTTTCGATCCGACAAACGTGGTTTCAGGTGAAGGTTTGCCCGATGACATTAACCTGTTGCAGAATTACCCGAATCCCTTCAATCCCTCGACGACAATCCGTTACAATATTCCCGAACGTATGCATGTAGTAATTAGCGTCTATAATATGCTCGGACAGGAAATAGCAAAATTGATCGATGAGGAGTTAGAAGCCGGTAGTCACGCTGTAAAATTCGATGCAACGATTCTCCCGAGCGGTGTGTATATCTACCGCCTGCAGGCGGGTGAGTCTGTACAGAGTAAGAAGCTCATGTTGTTGAAATAATTTTCAAAGGATGTAATACACATTTTATTGATGTTACGCAGAAGATTTATTCAGACCTGAACCGTACTCTGCGTAACATCAATAAAAATAGACTGATAAGTAAATATTCATCGGAGGAATATCATGAAAAAAAAATATATTTTCGGAATTATTCTGTTACTCACCGTTGCTTTCTTTTTCGGTTGTGACGACGATTCGACCGGACCGGGAGATGGAGGATCCTTCACGGTGAAGATAACCGGGGACGTGAATCGTGAATTTTCAGGATCTGCTGTATTTGTTATTACAACTCAACCGGAAGAGGGATTTTCTCTTGTATTAATGTCCGGAGATGAAGTCGGAGAATCAGCACTCATGGTTTCGTTTTTAATCGGTACAAGTTCTCCCGGTAAAGGTACACATCCAATTGGTGAGAATGCCTCTAACACCATCTTTACTTCCTGGTATAATTCAAGCGAGCATCAGGAGTGGTTCTCCTCGGAATCCGGCTCTATGACGGTAACTACTTCTACCGATAAAAGGTTTGCCGGCTCGTTTCAGTATACGGCAACGGGATGGACCGGGGATGATAATGAAACAGACAAGGAAGTGACCATTAGCGGTAATTTTGATGCAGTAGGTGGATGGGATTTTTCAGAATAGAACATAATTATGAATATTTTATCATTTTCAAAATCACCGGTAACCCTCCTGATAGTCTTATCAGTATGTCTCATTTTTACCGGATGTAGTGAAAAAATATCCGGCCCGGTCGACGGCGGCCCGTATCCGCCAAACAGTGCTGTGTTCGATGTCGAATGGAACGACAAGACCGTCATTATTTCAGAGGCAAAGAGAACCGCTCTAACCGGAATTGATACGACATATCACGGCGGGGAAGTCGATAAAATCATCGGGGTCCCCGAAAATACAAGCTCTGGTTCAATCCGAAAGGCACATCCGAAAGCGGACTGCCTGAATTACAGGTTAATTTTACAATGATGCTCGATGCCGGTAAACCCTCTGCAACCCTGGGAGCGAAAGGAACAACGCGCCTTCCGCGTCAGACGTCGACTATCTCAATAAAAGCCGGCGAGCTGTCGGATTTTTTAACGACAAACAGGGCGATGCGCAGCGAGCTCACGCTTGAATATGAGCGGAAAAGTTAACAATCAGGATATCGGTAACCTGATCTGGGAGGTAGGCGACATGTCCTTTGCTCCGGTTCCTCTCGAGATAAGCTGGCATCTCTGGGTACCGCGTATCGGAATAGAGATCCTCGGACAGGAAGTCGCGTGGGTGAGCGGAATATACAGGTTAGAGAGCAAATTGATGGTGCCGTCATTGTGTAAAGCATCGATCGCGCAAATCCGGCTTGACGGCGGCTATAAGCTTTCGGTATTCGATTATACACTGGCGGAGGGCAGACGGACTTTCTGGAGTAAGGAAGTAATATCTCAAAATCAGAATTGTCAGTGAACATATCAGATTGGTATTTAATTATTGGAGGAATAGAATGAACTATAAATATATTATCACATGTATTCTATTATTGACAGTAGCTTTCTTTTTCGGTTGCGATGACGATCTCACCGGACCTGATGGTGAAGGATCGTTCGCAGTGATTATTTCCGGAGACATAAGCCGGGAATTTTCAGGAACGGCGATATTTGCTACCAACAGGGATGAAGATGAGGAAGGATTTATACTTGTTTTGACATCAGATGAGGAGGAGGTAGCAAGAATGATTCTGTTCGAGCTCGAGGTCAATACAACCCCGGGGAAAGGTACACATCCGATCGATAACTACCCGAATGAAACCACTTTTTACGCCTGGTATGGTGCAATCGAGCATCACGAAGTCTTCGATTCTGAATCCGGTACTATGACGGTAACCACTTCGTCCGATAAACGGTTTGCCGGGTCGTTTGAGTATAACGCAACAGGACGGGCGGAAGGTGATTTTGAAACAGAGAGGCAAGTAAAAATAATAGGCACATTCGAAGCGGTTCGTGTACCGTCGTTTTATTTTTAAAATGAATTCATTACGCCGGATCACAGATGCCGCAATCGAACTACCAATGAATTTTAAAAAAGTTTGAATCCTGATAGTAAGATTCAGTTACCTGTTCGAGCTCTGCCATTTTTTGTTTTGAGAATTCCGAAAACTCACGCGCGATCCGTACATTTTCCTCGAGCTCATCGATGGTTGCTATGCCGACATTTGCCGTGCTCACCGGGAACGAAAGTACATATCCAAGTGCATCTGCCATAGAAGTAATTCCATTGTCATTGAATATCCTGCCTTGCGCGGTGATTTTCATAGCAATGATCCCCATATCCTTTTCTATCGCGGTATGAAGTAACTCATTCTGGAATGGTTCATAATGAATATCGGCGGCATTGAGTGTCATCAATATCGTATCGAAATCATATTCAGAGATTCCGCGATGCAACACCTCGGGATTCCGATGACCGGTTATTCCGATATAGCGGACGGCTCCCTCGTCCCGAAGGCGCTCAATCGCACGAACCGCTCCGTTTATTCCGAGAGCAGTCGAAATATCTTCTTCAGTCCGAACGCCATGAATTTGATATACGTCGATGTAATCGGTTTGCAGACGGGTCAGACTTTCTTCAAATAAGCGTAAGGTGCCATCGTATGACCGATCGTTTGTTTTTGTCGCGAGAAATACCTCATCCCGTCTTTCCTTCATTACCAATCCGATGTTGGTCTCACTTATGCCGTTTCCATACGACGGGGCAGTGTCGATATAATTTACGCCGAGGTCCAAAGCACGATTCATAACATCCTCTGCCTGATCCGGTTGTCTCACCTGTGCAGTTGTACTACCTGTCCCGATACTGAGCACACTGACCTGAAGTCCTGTTCTGCCGAGTTTCCGTTTCGGCATCGTGCTTTGGGTAATATCGGTGAACAGGTTTTCGGCATGGACGCATGGAGCCGTTTGTGATAAAATACCGATCCCTGCTGCAGTAACGACACCGGTCTTGATGAATTTTCTTCGACCCGGATTATTTTCCATGGTAAGTCTCCTTTAAAAGGATGCTTTTAACGGATTTTCGTGTAGTATAACAAATGATACTACAATATTAAGAAAAATCCAATATATAAATAATATTAATTCCAGCATGATGTAATGTGCGGGACTTCTCCCGATATCTTATAACGGAATTAGATAAGCAGCGCAGGTGTGCATGGACTCTCTGTAAAATAGTATCCGTCATGCTTGAAAATCAAATAAAAAAACAGTATCGTAATATACAATTACTCTTATTCATTCGTATGGCGGGTTATCGTGATGAGTGCATCTCATCCAAATGACTTTGTTGTAACGACTGTCGGAGAGCAATGTATGCGGTTCTCCGGATCCGATAGTAAATATTCAGCGCAGCCCGAACATCCTATTACTATAGGGTGTTCGGGTTTTTTATTTTTATTAACAACTACGCTCAGGAAGAATGTCGCGTGTGTGTAACGAAAAATTCTAAAAAATGACGTGTGTTAACATGCACAATACCGGGGAAAAAATGAGGACTGTTTTTTAAATTATTAAATCTAAATGAAAGGGAAACAATGAGAAATATTACCATTATTACAATTCTTATTATTCTGTTCATAGCCGGAAGTTGCGGGCCGAAAGAGAAACCTCCGGTAGAGGGCACATGGAAACTGGTCTACGGCAAGTGGATCGGTCATAACGAAACATTTCCGGATCAGGTCGAGGGAGGATCGATAAAATTCTGGTCGAAAGATCACTTCGCTTTTGCCGGACAGTTAGTATTGGATACACTGGTTATTAATAGTCTGGGTGGCGGAACATATAAACTGGTCGGTGACAAATATGAAGAAGAAGTTCTCTATAGTTCAGTTGAGACTTCGATCGGTGTGACGCACCGTATATTCCTGGAAATCATAGATGATACTCTCACCCAGAGGTGGCCTGCCGATGAAAACTGGGAACTGCCGGAAGATTATAACTTCGAAAAATATGTGCGGGTGAAATAAATAATTATTTCCTTCACGATTGATTTACACAATCGTAGTGACGTTCGAATGAACGTCACTACGATGCAATGTACAAATCACGCTACAAAAAGCCGGTTTTTTTTAAAACGGACTTTGACAAAAACCGATTAAAACGAGCCGAGTTCGGTTGTAGCCCCGGTACCATGATTCAGAAGTTCTCCACGGTAGTATAATCCGTCCTCATCGTCCTTGGTTTCGTATTTTATAACTGCTCCGGGTACGTTGGAGTATCTCCATATCCTCAGATCCATACCCGGCGAAATAGCGAATCGCATCAGGTCGGCACTGAAGGTACCCGCAGGTACGGAAACCGATACATTCCTTTCGGCAACCGCACCCTCGAGAGATTCCCCGGTGAGTTTCATCGGCGGATAATACCATCCCTCGCTGACCGGAGTTTCCTGGGGTTCCTCGTCGCCGAATTTCTGTCTTATTCTTCTCACGGATCCGCGGTCTTCAGAGAACAGAACCTCTATAATATAGGCGCCTTCATTATTCGCTTCCCCCGCAAAACGTATCTGCCACCATTCCTGACCATTGTCAAGTTTTGCGAGGAATGCCTTTCGAAGTAGAAGCGGATCGTCATCGTTTTCTTCGGTGGTAATTCTCCACTCGGTCCACTCGCCCCGTGCATAATCCTCGATGTCGATATTATATCCGTATGTACTGAACATCGATGATAATAAGAACGGGTACAGTTGAGCCGTCGCCAGCTGCCAGAATCCCAGTCCGCCCAAAATCATCGGTCCGGTAAACTCGACGGGTTTTCCCAGTCGCGCGGTGAATGTCTTTCCTGCGTCGATGGGCATGCTCAACGTAAATGTGTATGGCACGCGGTTGTCGGTCATCACCGTCACCATATGTATTCCTACAGTCCCGAATCGAATAGATGCTTTTCCTTCGGAATCGGCAGTTGCGGTTTGTCCGTCGGCCGATTCCACGATCGCTCCGGGTATCGGCCTATCGGCTTCATCAACAACTTCAATATGAACCCTGAATACGGGAATTCTCGAGATACTGCCGGGACCGGGGACACTGCATCCGATAACGGCCAGTAGCAATACGGATATTGTCAGAGGGATAAGATACTGTGGAATTATTTTTGAAAGTTTCATAATTATTACTCCATGTATGTATTTCATTGATTATATCTTTACAAACCGGTAAAGATGGGTCTGAAAAGCAGACATTAGAAAATGGTATAAAAAAATTCAACTATGAATTATGATGGGATAATAAAAAAAGAAATAATCATTGTCAATATTTAATTAAACAGCGATAAAACGCAGTATTTTAGATTCTTTTTATTATGAAGCCGGCATTGAGTTTTAAACGAAAAATTCTTATTGTTAAACAGGTGTTTATTGCTGTAAAATCATTTTTCTCACTACACGACGGAGACAACATGCCAAAATATATACTACTTGCCATTGGAATATTTTTATTGTCAAACTTCGTTTTTGCCCAGGATATAGACACCCTCTTCTATGGTGATACACCCTTGTTACTCGAGAATCCCTTTGGATCCGGATTTATTGCAGGGACAAACGGTTATAATGATATCGGGAAATATCAGCGTTTTGATTTTACCGAAGATGTATATCTGTATGGTACAATCCTTTATTTTGGTCATATGGAAGTTGTTGGTGAGCCCAATACGCTCAATATTGTCGTGCGGCTTGTTGGGTCTCAGGGAGAACCGGATCAGATTGTATCCGTACAAAGTATTACAACGGATCAGATCGTTACGGGTCTGGATGGAAACTACGCTGAGTTTAGTGAACCTGTACATATTGAAGGTGGAAACCCAAACAGTACTTCCGCCTTCATCGGATTTGAATGGCTTCCCACAGCGGATGATAATTTTGCGGTCTATGCCGATGAGGATGGTGAAGGAGATGGAGCAAACCGGGCGTGGGAAAGATTCGACGACGGTTCATTTAATGATTTTTTGACAGTGTTAAATCCAACGTTCTCCTGGGAAATAGATGTCGATCTGTGGATCGCGGCACTGTATTCGACTACTCCGCCTACAGATGTGCGAGATTATGACAGGGCACAGTATATCTTCGATCTGCGACAAAACTATCCGAATCCCTTTAACCCGGCGACAACTATCGGCTATAGTATTCCAACGAACAGCTTTGTCCAGCTGGCCGTATATAATACACTGGGGCAGAAGGTCGGTATGCTCGTTCATCAGGACATGCAGCCCGGCCAGCATGAAGTCACCTTTGATGCTGCGGATCTCCCGAGCGGTGTGTATATTTACCGCCTGCAGGCGGGTGAATTTGTGCAGAGTAAGAAATTTTTGCTTGTTAAATAAGTGGCAACTTGTTTTATTAGAGAACACTAATAGATTTTTACGATGAAAAACCTTATCTTTCGACTGTGTTTATAGTGTTTTTGGTATTAAAAAGATATGGGGACCATCTACCGTACCCGGACAATATTTCACCCGGGCATAATGTTTTTTTATATAATATTGCATATATTTCGGTACCGTCATGAAGTGTTCTTTTTAAACTCTGGCAGGATATGAAAATAAACTATCGACACGAAAAATAATTTACCACTATATTTCAATCAATATCAATCAGGATCCCCCGATCTTGAGAATATCTTTTTTCAAAAACCGACTAAATAAAAGGGGCATATCATGAAATCTCCCAAAATGTATCTTTCGATAGTTCTCTTTTTTCTTTTTTGTATAGTATTAACTCCCCCCCTGGATGCCCAGTACGATAAAGATTTTTTCTATCTTGTGGGCCAGATAGGGACGACGGCTTATCACGGTGACTTAACATCGGTAAATACCGATCAGCCGTTCTTTCATCTCGGTTTATCCGGCGGTATCGGTTATGTCCTCTCACCCCGGTTTTCACTACGAACCGAATACCGGAGAGGTGAATATCGCAGAACCGAAAGGCCAAGTGCCGAAGGGTATTGGCGCCGGCATAACGCCGCTTTGTTTTTGACCTACGACCTGCTCAAGAATAGGTCACTGACACCATACCTGCTCGCCGGCGGTGCGATGACTTTTTACGGTACCTACAATAAGGGAGAACAGGAACTCCTGATCGACACCTTTTTCGGCGAGACTTTTGGTCCCGCAATCGGCCTTGGGGTTGCCTACGCTCTGTCAGACAGATTTTCTCTTACTCTTGAAGGCAAGTGGGACTTTTTATTTGACGATGAGGCAATGGATGAGATTGAAGGAGACCTTGGATTTGATGCAATGACATATTTAAGTGCCGGCCTCAGAATTAATTTGCATAAGACATTCCATCCGATTTCCGGTTTCCGACTGAGCGGACCCACAAGACTCGCAGAATTGGAAGAGGGTGAATATACCGCATCACTCATAGGACGTGCTACCGAACCGGTTACCTATACCTGGGATTTTGGCGATGGAACACAACGGACCGGCGATAGGGTTATTCATAGTTATACCAAAGAAGGTACATACGAAATTAAAGTGACTGCCTCAAATCCGCGGAGCAGCCTTGAACGGACCATGCAGGTAACTGTTTATGAACCTCCCGTTCCCGTTATAATAAAATCCATCAGCGCGGATGATCTTACCCCGGAAACCTATCAAACAGTTCATTTCTTTGCCGATGTCGAAGGTACGGAACCGATAACTTTTGAATGGGATTTCGGTGACGGAAATAAATCAAGTGAATTGCAGCCTCATCATGCATACAACACACAGGGAGACTATACGGTTACCTTCAAAGCAGATAATTCAGAAGTTGCGGGAGAAGCAGGTGTACAAACAAGAACGCTTACTATCTCTGTTCAGGAACCGGACGTCATATTTGAGTTAGACGTTATGGTGAACTTTGATTTCGATTCTTCCGTACTCCGTCCCGAAGCAAAAGAGGAATTGGACCAAGCAGTTGAAATAATCAATCAGGATCCGACAATAACGCGTATCGAGGTTGCGGGCCACACCTGTGATATCGGAACCGCAGCATACAATCAGGGTCTGTCCGAGCGACGAGCCCGTGCAGTAGCGAATTATTTAATCGAGAATGGTGTAGACCAGAACAGATTGGTAATCGTCGGATATGGAGAAGAAAGACCGAGAGTACCCAACATCTCGATCGAAAACAGACAGCTTAACCGCAGAGTGGTTATGATTGCGATCGAGCGTGAGTAAAAAATCAAGCGTTAAATTGCAGTAACTGCTGACTTGTAACGTTTTCTTACCCCGTGAAGTTTTTTCACCGAATTCACGGGGTATTTTTTAAAAAGTTGTTATGGAATGACTCACCGTAATAGCTGTGTCTCAGTCGGAAGAAACGTGAGGCACGTTTTGATTTAGATTCCAGCTTCTGAGAATGGCTTTTACTTTGTCTGTCAGGTCCGGCAGTGATTTTTCTACCGGTTCAGTTAATCCCTCACGGAACGTAAAATCTTTTTCTATCTCCATTGCAAGAATGAGAAAATTGCGGGGAAAAGGTATATTTAGCTGATTTGCGAGCTGAAAAAGTTCCGGAATACCGGTGTAATGGGGGGAGGAAGCGACCGTATCCTGAAAATCTGCGCGGGTGAATTGATGTATAGTCCCGGGCCTGGTATTTTCAGTTACGATTGAATCGATAAGCAAAACATTGTCATACCCCTCCATCAGATCCATCAACGCAAAACCTGTACCCGATGCTTCGAGGATATCAATGCACGCGCCGATGTCTGAACGAAGTGCCCGTGCTGCATGCAATCCGACGGCATCATCGCCGAGTATATCGTTCCCGACGGCGATTACGAGTGTCTTTTGGTTTGTTGGGTTTTGTGAAAAAACATTCATCAATTACCGGACTATCCCTCTTGCTATTTACCAATAACCATTCACCATTAACTATTTACTGATTCCGATTATCTCCTGATTTCCTCAATCAGTTCCCCGTGTTTGTCTCTCACACAAACCCGGAGCGGCATTTGTCCGGGCAGTGAATGTGTTGCACAGGCGTTACACGGATCGTATGCGCGGAATGTCATTTCGATCTTGTTCAGTAAACCATCGGATACGTTCCCGTTTTTGATCAATCCTTTAGCGGATTTTTCAATACCCATAGCGATTCGACCGGCATTGTTTTGTGTCGCAACAATAAGATTTACTTTCGTGATCAATCCGCGTTCATCGGTTTCATAGTGATGAAACAATGACCCGCGCGGCGCTTCGACCATTCCTACGCCTGTTGTCGGTGTTTCTGTCGGTATGACACGTATTTCTTTACTCGTAATGTCGGGATCGTTGACTAGTTCGTTCATCCGTTCTGCGGCATATATCATTTCGACGACGCGTGCCCAGTGATTCGCCAGAGTGTGATGGACGGGTCTACCGCCGAGTGATTCATTAAATTCCTCATATGCTTTTTGTGCCTCGGGTGTAGCGATTCCATCGGACGCATTCAAACGAGCGAGCGGAGCGACTGCAAAGATGCCGCTTCCTTTTCCGTCGGTGAAACCGTTCCAGCCGATCTTTTTCAGATAGGGAAATTTTACGTAACTCCAGGGTTCTACATGCTCTGCTATGTGATCTGCATAGTCCCGTGCCGGAAATGTGATCGCTTCGTTTCCATCAGGATCTACAACCCGCATTTTCCCGTCATAAAAATTCACCTTGTTATTATCGTCGACAAGACCCATATAATATGTTTTGTGCGTGTAGATGTTGGATGTTATCAGGTCGACATATTTTTCGTTCTTCAGAACAATATCTTTGAATACATCAAGTGTGAACCGGGCGAATTCAAGCCCGTCTTTTGCAAGTTCTCTAAGCCTTGGTAATTCATCCGAAGATATTTGTTTTGCTACCCCTCCGGGAAGGCCGAACACAGGGTGAATGACTTTACCCCCCGCATATGTAATGAATGCACGAAGCCTTCTCCGCATGGCGATCACTTTCTTCCCGACATCTACACCGACTTTCTGGATAACACCGACAATATTTCTCAATTCTTTTGGTGCATCCGGACCGACGATAAAATCCGGTCCGCCGAGAACGTAGACGTGTAGAGCATGATCTTCGAGCATAAACGTGTTGTATATCAACTCGCGGATTTTTTTTGCGGCGGGAGGAGGGGTGACCTTATAAAGATCGTCCAATGCTTTCGTCCCCGCCATGTGATGTGCCGTCGGACAGACACCGCATATCCTGCTGGTTATCTGCGGCATCTCTTCTGCGGGTCTTCCGAGACAAAATACTTCAAATCCGCGCAGCTCCGGTATTTGATAAAATGCTTTTTCGACACTCCCGTTTTCATCGAGGAATATGTCGATTTTTCCGTGCCCCTCAAGACGTGTGATCGGGTCGATTGTGATGCGTCGGTTATTCGTGGTTCCTTGCGTCATTTCATGCAACTCCTGATTAAGAGTATTTGAAAAATTTATTTTTATTGCTTTTGGTTTCCGTCTTGTTTTTTACGACACCGGTAATTTTACATTTCTCCGCAATAACGATCCTGCCAAGCCGTAACGGTAGAAAGTTCCAAGAGGGTCGGGAATACTATCCAGAATTTTTTCGATCTCGTCTTTATCTTTTGCAGATAGTGCCGAGCAGATCGATGAAAGAATTTTAGCTCCCTGATCCTTAACACGGCAGGTAGGTCCGAAGCAGCCGGTGCACGGCATATTACCGCCAATACAGAGGGATTCGCATCCTCCCCGTGTTGCAGGTCCCATACAGAATATTTCCTGTGCAAGGAAACATTTCTCCGGATCGATGTCCGTCCATTGCGGACGTTTGAAACCGTGATATTCAAATTCTTCCGGTTTGCTGTCTTTACGCGGACACTGATCGCACAGGGCTATATCGGGAGCGAGCACCGTGGCATTGGGGGGCAATTCTCCGGACAGCAGTATCTGCAGTGCTTCCTGTGCTATTTTGGGTGTCGGTGCACAACCGGGTATATAGTAATCAACATCAATGACCTGATCGAGTGTTCGCACGACATTCCGGAACGCCGGGAGTGTCACGCTGGCACCATTCATCCGGTGTTCAACTTCCGGCCTGACCTTGTTTTCATTTGTAACAGTCGGTGCTTCATCGTATACATATGTAAGGATCTGTTCACGCGCAAACTGGTTTGCCAGTCCGGGTATCCCTCCGGTATGTGCGCACGATCCGTATGCGACAACGACTTTACTCTTTTTCCGCAGCAGATGAGCCATCTCTTCCTGTTCGGAGGTTCTGATACATCCGTTGATGAAGCTGGCAAAAATTGATTTGTCTGCCATTGCTTCGACATCGCTTGTCTTGAAATCCATTGCTACCGGCCAGAATACAATATCAACTTTCTCGATAACATCAAGTAATCCTTCGGCAAGATCGACGATCGATTCTTCACATCCGCCGCAGGAGGCACACCAGTAAAAAGCGACTTTCGGTTTTTCAGACATGTTCGATTTCCTCTTTGGGTTTAGAAATTTCAAGTTCAAGATGATTCATCTCTTCATCCCATGCAATAAATTTTTTCGGCAACCCGAGCGGACCGAGTTTTTCAAGTTTTTCAACCATATCGTTCGTCACGGTTTTTACTTTTTCACCCTCAGATGCCGATATCCACTCGAGCCGGAAACGTTCATCTTCTATTCCCATATCTTTCAGGATACGTTTGAGCATTGCGAAACGCCTTATCGTTTTGTGGTTGCCGTCGATATAGTGACAATCGCCGATATGACAACCGCCGATCAGTACACCATCGGCACCTTTTACGAACGCATCGATCACAAATTGCGGATCGACTCTTCCGGAACACATCACTCTGATGACGCGGACGTTTGGTTCGTGTTTTATGCGCGATACACCTGCGAGATCCGCGGCTGTATAGGTGCACCAGTTACAGAAAAATGCAACAATGCGCGGTTTCCATGTATCGTTTTGAGATTTTAATTCCATCCTTATGTTAACTCCATAAACATATATTAAACTATTTCATATTTCAATAAACCGTCGATTTCATTATATATCTGATCGTTTGTAAACAAATTCTGATCGATTGCCGCCGAGGGACAGGCCGCGACACAGGTACCGCATCCTTTACAGAGCACCTCGTTGATCTTTGCTTTAAATACTTCCTCGTCGAATGAAATTGCGGTATAGGGGCATAATGGGATACAGGATTTACAACCCGAACAATTATCCTCGCTTATAAAAGCGGTGTTCGGCTCCATTTCAATAAATCCTTTATCGATAAGTGCAAGTGCTTCAGCTGCAGCCGCTCCTGCCTGGGCTACCGCATCTGTAATATCTTTCGGCCCCTGACATCCGCCGGCGATATATACGCCGTCACTTGCCGTATCGAACGGAGCAAGTTTTGGATGCTTTTCAAGATAGAATCCTTCGGTTGAACAGGAAATATTGAACAAACGTCTTATCTTATCCGCGTCCGAATGAGGCTCGACCCCGACACCCAGAACAACCATATCGACGGGTATTCTTCTCACGACCCCGATGAGGGTATCCTCGACACGTATAATTAATTTACCCTGTTCTTCCTTTTCAGCGGCCCAGTCGGTGACTTCCGCGACACGTCCGCGGATGAAATGAACTCCCTCACGCATCACCTGATTATAAAATTCTTCCTGTCCTTTACCCGGAGTCCGCATATCGATATAGAAGTTATACACATCGGCACCGCTTAGTTCTTTCAGTAAATGCGCAAGTTTAACGGAATAGGTACAGCACACCCGAGAGCACCATATATTTGTTTTTTCATCCCGCGAACCGACACAATGAATAATTCCGATCTTTTTCGGAACCTCTCCGTTACGCATGACAACCTGACCGCCTGTCGGACCTGAGGAATTGACCAGCCGCTCTATTTCAAGAGCATTATACACGTTCTGGTATTTCCCGTATCCGTAATAAGGAATTTTCTTTGCGTCGAATATCTGAAATCCCGTTGCGACGATGACGGAACCGATCTCAATTTCCTCGAATTTTTCCTTCTGATCGAAGTCGATAGCATCACGGTCGCATTTTTCGACGCAGGTCTCTTTACATTTTCCCCGTTTTAATCTGACGCAGGCTTCGGGGTCAAATACCACGAGCTGCGGTGTCGCTTGGGGGAAAGGAATGTAGACCGGTTTTCTTTTACTCAATCCCACATTAAACTCATCGTAATATTTTCCGTCTTTATAGATACACGCATCGATGCAATCAAGACAACCGACACACACATCTTCTTTTATATAGCGTGGTTTGCGTTTTATCGTGGCTTTATATTGACCTACGAAGCCGCTTACTTTTTCCACTTCGGAATATGTCATCAATTCGATGTTCGGGTGATTTTTCACTTCCGTCATTTTCGGGGTGAGAATACACGCGGCGCAATCGAGCGTCGGAAATGTTTTATCGAATTTTGCCATCAGTCCGCCGATAGTGGGGTCACGCTCAACCAGATACACCTTTTTACCTGCTTTCGCCAATGTGAGTGCTGCGTGAATACCTGAAATGCCGCCGCCCACAACAAGCACATTCGGGTTTATAGAAACCTGTTTTTTCTCGAGTGCCTGATGAAAGAAAACGCGTTGTATCGCGGCGCGGGAGAGATCGATGGCTTTACGGGTTGCTTCGGCTTTATCCACGTGAACCCATGATGCGTTCTCGCGTATATTGACCATGTGGAAATAATACTGATTGATCCCCGCTTTTTCTGTTGCACGGCGGAACGTATTTTCGTGTAAGAGAGGAGAACAAGCCGCAACGACAATTCTGTTCAGATTATGTTCTTTGATATCCTCCTGGATCATTTCCTGCCCGGGATCCGAACACATGTACTTATATTCACGGGATATTACAACCCCCGGAAGGTTTTTTATAACGTCGGCAACTTTTAGTACATCGATAGTTGCACCGATATTATGCCCGCAATGGCATACGAAATAACCGATTCTAACTTCACCATTTTGTTTTGTTGATGTCATTTGTACCTATACCTCCATCTCGAGAGCTTGAAAGTTCGGGAAACGTATAAATGAACGGTGTATGCCGAGTTTCTTTTCAGGTATACCGAGAGCCAGGCCTACAAGTTGTGTAAAATAAAGGATCGGCATTTCGATTTTTTTACCCGTATAGCTCGAAATACGATCCTGATAACACTCAAGGTTAAACTGACACAATGGACATGTTGTGATAATCATATCTGCTCCGCGCTTCTTCGCTTCGCTGAGAAGCCGGTAGTTTAGACGCATACCCGCTTCATGGAGTGTGCCGGTTAAACTACCTCCGCAGCATCGTGTTTTCAGGGGCCAATCCAACGGTGTCGCCCCAAGTTTATCCACGAGTAAATCGAGTGTGACAGGGTAATGAACGGGATCGAATAATTCAAACGGTCGTATCATTTGACAGCCGTAATACGAAGCAACTTTTATTCCTTTGAGAGGTTTTTTAATGTGTTTTGCAATCGACTCGAGACCGATATCGTTAAAAAGTACGTCGACAGGATGCCGGATGACGGCTTTTCCATTATAGTCCAGCCCTATAGTTTTAAGTCCTTTTATGACGGCCTTTCGCTCGTTTTTGTATTCTTTTAGATAGCGTTCGGTCTTTATAAGTACGAGGTAGCAGGCACTGCAGGGGGCGACTATGTGGACATCGGGATCTCCGTTGCCGTTAATTCCGTTTTGCGATTCTGCAAGAGCGAGGTTCCTTGCGGCAAGACCAAATGCTTTCAATTCGTCCACCGACATATAAGATGTCGCACCGCAGCAATTCCAGTCGTGTAATTCTTCCATCGGAATCTGAAGTTCCTTAAATACTGCAAGCAGTGATTCTTCGTACGGTCTGCCGGTACTCTTCAACGAGCATCCCGGGTAATAGATATATTTCATTGTACTGGTTCCTCCTCACGCCTTTCAATGGATGAAAGTAATTTTCTGATAGATGCCTTGTTCCGGATTCCCTTTTCAAAGAGTTTCATACGTCCTCTTCGCCAGAGGCGAAACGCAAGCTTACTGTTTCTCAGCAATAATAGTGGATTGGCTGAAAGGTAAAGACTGAGAATGAGGCGTCCCTCGTTCTGGCGCCCATGCCTGAGGACCTGTTTGTAGAATTTGCTAGCCAACATCGGGATAAGAAACCGTTTCGGATGAAACCCTTGCTTGATCGCTTCACGTTTTAATGCATACATAACATCGGTAATTTTTATACCGCGTGGGCACTCCACCGTGCACGAATAACACGATGCGCATACCCATAATGTGAAGCTATTGAGTACTTCTTCTTTGAAGCCCTGACGTACCATATCGATTATTCGTCTTGGAGTGTAATCCATATAATGGCTTACCGGGCAGGTTGCGCTGCAGGTACCGCACTGCATGCAACTGTCAAGGCGTTCACCCCAGGCCATCTTCGCGATTTTTTCCCGGAAACCGATATCAAGTTCGGATTCGTATTTAATACGACGTCGAACGGTCTTATCCTGTTCGATCCGGCTCGGTTTCTGATATTTCCATTTTCGTGTTCTTAGAAAACTGAAGGTCATCGTGAAACGTCCTCCGTAGCTAAATGTAGTGGTGACTTAAATTTATTTTTCAATCTCTGATCTGATGCCATGTATCGGTAATATAAATTTTGCTTTGTGATTACAACACTATGAAGTGTACAATCTTATTGCTAATGTATATCCCAGAATAAGTGTTGGGAGATCGGGAATGTATGTAGCGTATTACCAACATAATATATAACTTCAAATAATGTGCCATGAATTGGTATCGGGAACATTAATAAAACAATGAATATTAGGGTCTTTAATTAGTTGACCAAGTTAATCAAGCATATGAGTTTCATTTTTAACAGGTGAATATTTCAACAGCTCTGTAGAAATATTCTTCATTGCTGTAACCTATTACATACTAATAAGTTATATCGTGTGCATATCAGCTTGTACTATATTGTTGATTGTAAAAAATAATAAAGGGAAACATATTTTTCGCATTATTCAGAAATTTCAGGGTATAAAAGGTATGTAATGTTCAGTTGATCCGGCAGAAAACATAAAAGGTAAAATAGATGTTACCCTTGATACAAAAACTCTCTATGTGTATATTGATCATACGCAATCAACTCTCCCAGCGATCAATAAACGGAGATCATTTTGAATCACTCCGAAGGTTCTTTCAAGGGTTTACGAAACGCCGACATCTATTATCAATTCTGGCTCCCCGACGGTGATGTGAAAGCTGTGCTTCTGATAGTCCACGGGCTCGGTGAACACTCCGGTCGTTATATGAATTTTGTTAATCACTTCGTCCCTCTCGGCTACGCAGTATACGGTTTTGATCACATTGGCCACGGCCGGTCGGAGGGTAAACGCGAAGGTATCCGGCGCTTCTCCGATTATACCGAGACACTAACCCGCTATTACAAGAAGGTGAAAGAATCCCAGCACGGGGAACCGATTTTTCTCGTCGGGCATAGTATGGGCGGATTAATCGTTTCACATTACCTGCTGGAACATCGGGCAGACTTTAACGGTGCAATTATCTCCGCACCGGTAGTTAAAGTAAGCGATACTATTTCAAAAACAACTATTTCCCTCGGGAAATTACTTTCAGTGGTGGCACCGCAATTGGGGTTACTATCCCTGGATGTGAAGGCCATATCACGCGATCCGGAGGTGGTGAAAAAATATGTTGATGATCCCCTGGTTTTCCACGGTAAGACACCCGCCCGGTTGGCGGCTGAACTATTAA
>SLQE01000143.1 GCA_007131635.1 Bacteroidota bacterium
CATTTCCCGGGTTCGAAGACACAAATAAACGAATTGCTATCTAAAGGCGTGACTCTTATGGCCTGTCCGGGATGTTTAAAAGCGGCCGGTAAAACCGAAGATGATTTAATGGAGGGAATAGAATTAGCAGACAAAGAAAAGTTCTTTGGTTTTACGAATGGTAGAATACTGACACTTGATTATTGATGTCTATTTATTAATACTGCAATGTATGCCCGACCTGTCTGCCAGCCGGGTATACATTGCATAATGTTTCGGAAATTTAACCTCTCAGCATCCTGTTAGCAATCACATCATTATTTCTGCTCCTTGATAAATTTATCCCTATTTGCATTGCTTTATAAAGGGGTGACTAATATTAGCCAGGTGAGCAATAAAGAGCAAACATATTAAAATTTCAGAATACCGGATTGATTTATCTTTTTAGAGAAAAACGGGTAAATTGGCAGGATTTTTGGAGTTTTTACATCCTAATATTTGTCGGAGATGGTGGCACGTTTATTGAGATTTTTATTTACATCAATCAATAAATTATCGCATTATTTCAGATAAACAATCGAAACAAAGATCATGAAAATAAAAAATACAACACCGAAAAAAACTTTCGATGCCATCCGAATCCTTTTCGCGTTAGGATTATCGGTAGTCTCACTTTGTATCCTGGGAATTGGCACAAACTCACTATTTGCGCAAAATATATTTCAACAGACCGACTGGTCGGGAGGGCCCGGACAGACCTACCCGATCGATGATGAAACAATGTTTGATTTCTCAAGAAACGTGGATTTCTCCACAATACCGGGTCAGATAAGTGGTGATTTTATGCATTCAAGCACAGACAGAGCTCTGATTTATTTTAATGACCGGTTATACATAAGTAAAAACGAGGGGTTGTTTACATTAAATAGGGAAACGAAAGAATTATCTTACATAGCGGATATTCCCATTCATCAGCAAACGGCGTGGACAATTCTAAATGACACCTTGTATGTTTTATCCGGCTGGTTTGTTTATTCTAATGACGGAACGGACAATGATTATGGTATGGGATCGAACGGCTGGCAGATACACTCGGTTTTCCCCTCATCCGGTCTTAGCAGTGTCCGTTCTCTGGGAACTCACGACGGTGAGCTGTACGCAGGTGCACGTACGACTACTTCAAATGGACGTGTCTATAAATATTCCATGGATACATGGAGTCAGATCGGCGGTAATTTTGAAGTCGCCGTAGATTGTCTGTTGGAATATAACGGCGAACTTTACGCCGGCACCCATTGGTATGGACGAATATATAGATTAGAAGGTGAAAGATGGAACCGTGTCTATACTCCCGCCTCAATGATGCGAGTCTATCAAATGATCGAATATAACGGGAATCTATATGCCGCTATATATAAGAATACACATAGGGATGGTTTGATTGTAAAATATGACGGAACAACATGGACGACCGTCTATTCCGGATTCGCATCAAAAGGAATGGTCGTTCTTGAAAACGAGTTATACGTAAGCACAAGAAAATCTCCTCATCAGGGCTTTACCGAACCGGGAGGCATATTAAAAACATCGGATGGAATAAATTTTGAAGAGGTATACGCTTTAGGCAATCACGAATTTTGGGCAAGAATGGCTTCGGATAGTACTGATTTGTATTACGGCTCAGTGAAAGTATCAGATTCGCTGGCGGCAAATATATACAAGAACGGTGAGGTTTTTACTGAATTCCATGTCGGACGGCTTTCTTCATCCACTTTTATGCTGGAACCCGGTTCACAGTACCACTTCTCATATACTGTCGGGTCGGAAGCCAACGGTGGCTATGTCTTATTACATCAGGGAAAGAGCGATGCGGAGACCGAATGGGGTATCGATGAATTAATCAAATCTGTACCGAATGAAACGGATATCCTCATTACAAACCCTATGAACAGGTACCAGTTTGTATTTTGGAGTAATAGCGTGGATTATGCTCCTGTTCTCAGTAGCATCGGATTTAACGGCAATCTTCTAACCGTAGCAGTTCATGATACGGTAAAAACATACGGTGACGAGGATCCCGCCTACCTGATATCGTATGATGGTTTTAAAAACTACGATGATGAGAGCAATTTATCCGGCTCCCTTATTATCGAACGCGAAACCGGTGAAATCGTCGGAAGCTACACAGTCAGCGCAAACGGATTGGCTTCGGACTATTATCACATAACATACGAACCCGGCATGCTGGAAATCGCTCCTAAAGAGCTGACTATCGACGGATCTTTCACTGTGCTCGATAAGGATCACGATGGCTCTGCTGAGGGCGAAATTGATGAAAACCATTTGCATCTTAGCGGGAAAATCGGGGACGATGATGTTTATTTACAGGATGTCACTGTAAAATTCGAGGATGCCAATGTAGGGAATGACAAAGAAGTCATTATAGAGAGAGCTTCTCTGGGCGGTGACGACAAAGATAATTATACATTAACGCTCGACGGAGCACCAACGGCTACCGCATCTATAATTGACGTTACAACGTATGTGCAACAGGATAATCTACCTGAAGAGTTTGCACTATACCAGAACTATCCAAATCCGTTCAATCCGACCACGACAATTCGATATGCGATACCGGAACGTGTTCATGTTAAGATATCGATGTACAACACACTGGGAAGGGAAATGCTTACAATGATGAACAGCATACAGGAAACCGGATACTATGAACATGTAATCGACTTTTCTCATTTCCCGAGCGGTGTCTATATATACCGCCTGCAGGCAGGTGAGTATGTTACATCGATGAAACTCCTATATCTAAAATAAAAACTGATATGTAACCCCGGAGAAGAAATTGTCCGGGGTTGGACTTTTTGCCTGAGTACGACAATGTGTGTAAACCATTCTGAATTGCGAATCTCTGATTAAATCAGGGACGAAAATAGTTGATAAATATCAACTATTTATTTATAATATCATTATAAATATGGTTCGTAATAACCGTTTCTTCCTCGGAGCGAACTAATTTTTCTGATAGGGTGCCATCTTCTCTATACCGGGAGCCCTTAAACAGAAAGGAAAAGTAATGTCTGCTATCCGAATGTCATTGCTGTCAGTCCTCACCCTTATGTTCGCAGTCAATTTAACAGCACAGAATATTTCGTTAGAAGTATATGTTTATGATCATTACACAGATGCTCCATTGGATTCCGCACTTGTAAAGATTATTTACGATGGGATGATAATCGATTCCTCGTATACTACGACTGATGGAAAAACACAACTTACCATAAAAACGACCGGCGTAGAGGAAATGCAATTGGGGATACCAACTACATTTTCGATGAGTGAGAATTTCCCCAATCCATTCAGGGATGAGACACAGGTGAATTTTTCAATACCCGGACATCAGACACTACATACTGAGATTTACAATATACTCGGTCAGCAAGTTTTATCGAAGGAATACATCCTTTTACCCGGTTATTATACAATGAACCTATCGCTTCCTCATCTTCCGACCGGTATTTATTTTTTACGCTTACGCGGCGCGGAACAACAAACAATAAAGTTAATGAAAATCGGAAGTGATATGCTTTTTGAAAGAGGGGTGTCTGGTAGAGTAAGTATTCATGAAAACGACCGGGGTGGTGGCAGGGTACCTTTGAAAAGGGCGGTCACATCGTATGGAGAATATACCATTCAGGTAGAAAAGCATAGGTACGGGGCATGGTCAACGGTAAAAGCAATTGAAGCCGATTCGGAAATCAACGTACCCCTTGAGCGCCGAAATGAGGTCGTATTTCTGGTGGAATTTAATAATAGAATAGATTTTAATAAAGAATTACATCTTACGGGTGTGACAACTGAAGATTTCAGGTTTTCATTTGTAACCCCGGATACGCTTATCCTGAAGTCGGGGCTTTATAGTGTAGACGGCGAGACGGACACGACATGGGTATATAAAACCATTGAGATCCCATCTATTGATACAGTAGTAGTGTTAGATGCAATACCAGGAGAAATACAGACATTGGAACCGGGCGATGTAGTTGTAGGTGTTGATGGATTAGTCGTGGCTGCCCCCGGGGGTGCACTTGAAGAGATGGTAGAAATTCGAGTATATCGGGCTGACGATCCTACAGTAGATATTCCGTTGCCTGATTATTTGGATAAAGATGGTTTAATCGGTAATTTCTATGAGCTTACCGCTTCACATAACGTGATAACACCGAACGGGGAGTATCTTCTTGTTGGTCTGCCTGTTCCGGAAGGAATTCCTACTGCAAATCTTGCAATTGCTGTTCTATCTCCACCTGAAAGTATCATTAGTCAGGGAGAGTTGGAACCTTGGATGCGTTGGTCCATAGTAACAGGCTCCTATGATGAGGAGAGTGGTCGATTTGGTGCTGTCGTTCCATTTGTCGGCACCGAATCTCATATATATGTCCTAATCGAAGGTGTTTACTCGCACGATATTGATATTCATGGGCATAATGATGATAATTCATTGAAAATACACGAGCACACGACAGATATTGATGATTCTCGTTTTCTTATTTATTGTATTGGATTCACAAACGCGTATCCTTGCACCGAAGATCATCGACAACAAACCAAAGACGCCTTGAATGAAATGTATCAAGCATATGTAATTGGATTGGGATACAAACAACCACACTTGCGCAAACCTCTATTATCTTTACAATTTAAGGATTCAACCGGCTGGGCAATAGATTATACATTATCAGAAAAATATGAATATCAGCTACATCGCACTTATCAGCAGGGCTGGTATAAGCCGGGTAACAAAGATGCGGTCACCGGATTCCCGGGAGGTAAAAGTTCTCCGCGTGACGACATAACCAGACATGAGTTTTTTCATTCTCTGCAGTTTGCATATGATTTGACGCGGGAAAATTTTCTGGCCTTTGAATATGATTTGAGGGTACCCGGAGTTATTGAGGGAACAGCAACTTCAGTACAAAGCTCAGTCAGGGGATTAACATGGCACTCAGACAGGTGGCCCATGAGGATTAGTACATTAATGTTCAGACCGGGGGAGGCAGACCATTCTGATTACCAGACTCAGGATTTTTGGCTATATGTCGGTAAGGTTATGAATCGCAAAGCAGATTACTTTATACCGGTTTTTGAAAAAGGTGGCCTCAGACCTCAAATCGATGATATGTTACGTAAAGAAGGGACCTTCAGTTCGCTGGGTCACGCTTACTGGCAATGGGCTAAGAATCAATCATTCGAGAAAAATATTATAATTGGTGATCTTAATGGAGAGCCGGTACCCGGAGGTGCTCCCTGTGCTCTCTATGAAGAGGCAGCGGTTCCGGACACTATTTATTATTCTCCGAATGATTGGGAGAATGCCGACACTAGTTTTATATTATTCTCTTTGGAGTCAACTGTTCTCAGTATCACTTTTGAATCAACCGATGCCTCATATGATACGGAAGTGGTAATACATTCGGAAAGCGATGCCGTGAAAGCAAAATTTTATTTTGAACATGAAGCAAATACTATTAATTGCCGGGGGAGATGGGATAATAATTCACACACATTTTCGGTAGATAATAAAGTAACTGCACACGTACTGGTTTCAAATACACATCCTGATAATGTAGCCTGGGTAAACTTTGTCTTCGGTGAACCCGCGGGAATTGTGACGGATATCGACGGAAATGCGTATAAGACAATAAAAATAGGTACTCAATGGTGGACGGCGGAAAATCTGAGAGTATCAAGGTATAATAACGGTGATACAATCGAGAATTTAACCACGTTAGAAGCATGGTCGGATTCGACCGTCGTGGATTCAATGATTGGTGCCTGGGCATACTATGAAAACAGTGTTACATATAATAAACCCTACGGTAAATTATATAACTGGTACGCAGTCGGTGACCCCCGTGGTTTATGTCCCGCAGGTTGGCATGTGCCGACAAATGATGAATGGGCAATTTTAACGAATTTCCTCGGAAACGATGCCGGAGGCAAAATGAAATCAATCACCGGATGGGCTGATCCCAATATAGGTGCAACGAACGAAAGCGGCTGGTCAGGTCTTCCGGGCGGTATTCGTTCACATACCGGTGTTTTCAGCCGGTTTGGACTTAACGGTTACTGGTGGACGTCTACCGAAGAATGGAGACCCGAATATGATGACTCCTGGTACGTTGCCATCCATCGCCGCCTTGATTATGGTAATACAGA
>SLQE01000136.1 GCA_007131635.1 Bacteroidota bacterium
CAGAGGTTCGTATGGGAAAGCACAACTGTCCACACTGTAATAAAGAACTTAAACCGACAACCCGCTTCTGTCCGTCGTGCGGAACGGCGGTCAGCGAAAAGAATACTGCTCCGGCAAGTCAGCCGGCTGTCACCGAAGCTCCGTCGAAGACTCCTATGTCATCAACGGTTCGCTACACGATGATCGGTGTTTTTGCGATTATCGGTGTATATCTTCTCATCACGCTCTATAACTATATCTATTTCGAAGAACACGATGTCATTGCCGCCCAGCCTGTCGTCAGTGACCAGGTGGATTATTCCGATCGGGAAATTCCGATGACCGATATCACCGGAACACTTGAAAATGGCTATTTTACATTTCCTCTTGAGGAGGTGTTGAACCACAAACTGGTTCGGCTTGAGTATCAGGGACCTACTTCTGTCATACCGATTCTCGCGTACATTTCGACGAAAGGTAAACTGGTCACCTCGATCAGCATCAGCGAGCCGAGTAATTCCAGCCGGTTTACGATTATAAATAATGAGATACATAACAATAATTGTCCGTCCCACTGGGAATTGGACACAATGCGGGCGCTCGCATGTTGCGGTAATAACCATCCCGATCCGATTCCATCGAGTGTGCGAGACGGGAAGGTCCTGATAGCGACAAGCACGATTGAAAACTGGCGGAGAAGATTATAGAAAAAATAAAATTTGTTAATGGTTATTTATCACATAACCGTTAATTGTTACTGGTTATTGGTTAATTGTTCACTGAAGGTAAATAATCGCGAACCATTAACCAATAACAGATAACAAATAACCGATAATAACCCCAATCAATTCTGCCCCGGTTTAAAATACCTGCAGAACATGCAGACACCGAATATATTCGATGCTACCGACTCAACCCTGAATTTGTATCTCTGACAAACGGTTTGTGTTTCAAGTCTTATCTCTTCGTTGCCGAATTCGAGCATCTCGCCGCAGACGATACATACCAGCCGGCTGCCGTTTGCGGTATCGTAACTTTTCTCATACACCCAGGCACGCTTCTTTCCGCGGTAACGGATCAACAATCCGTTCGATACGAGAACAAGCAGCGTACGGGCGATCGTCGGTTGCGCTATACTCCAGCCGTCTTCATTGAGCACGACCTGTAACTCTTTAATACAAAACGTGCGGTTCATACGCGCCATCGCAATGATGATCGCCTTACGCTTTTTTGTCAATCTGATATGGGTATCGCGTCCGGTATAGAGAAACGTATGCCGTGAATGTATCATTTTCGTTACTGCCAATATTCGATTACTCCGAAACTTTTCGGAGTAACCTCGTTTTTTAAAATTTAAAAATACCACTTATACATTAAGTGAGCGCTTCTTCCCGGCATGGGGTTGTCCCGGTCTTCCACACGAGAGAGATGATCGCGATAAACCGTATTGAATAAGTTATCCATGCGGAATGAAACAATATGCCTGCCCGATACATCGAACCGATAACCGGCTTCGAAACCGAATAGAACATAGCCGTCGGTGGGATCCTCTTCAAGGGCAGTCCTTGTCTGTTCAGACGCAATACGCGAATTGACGCCCAACCACCAGTTCCTTTTGTCGTATGTAACACCGATAAATGATCGAAGCGGAGGCATAAACGGCAGCGGCGTACGATCAATGTCCCGTCGCGCGCCGTGAACGTAATCCAGGCGGGCGTTGAGACGAATATATTCATGCATCAACATCTTCAATCCGATCTCACCCCCGAAGATCTCGGCATCGCCGGCCTCGTATACAATGATCGGAAACCCGGAAGGTTCGTGGATCTCACCCGTCGGCTGCCGGACGATATAGTCGTTAACCCTGTTATAAAAACCGGCTACATCGATATATACACGGTTGTTTGAAAACCGAACAAATGCATCGACACCGTGACCGATTTCGTTTTTCAGTTCGGGATTTCCGATCTCGTACGCACCGGCCGCGAGATGTGCTGCGTCCGAGAATAATTCCTCGATCGAAGGCACCCGGTGTGCCCGGGCAATCTGGAATCCGATCTCGAGATTCTCGACCGGTTGTATGTTTGTGCCGAATGAACCCGAGAATGTCGTGGATGTACGGGTCTTATCGAAATCGGGATACTTCTCGTTTTCGATTGCATTGATTTGCTGGAATTCGACGCGTCCGCCCATCTGAAGCCGTGAAATCTTACTCAACGGTATCTCTTCATACAGGAAGAGTCCGAGAAAACTTGATCGTGCGTTCGGAGTCAACGCTTCGGGGCCGGTTGTATCGAGTCGCCGCAGGATTCCGTTTACTCCGATCACACCGTTCTCGATGATGCCCAGCGATCCGTGCTTTATCGTCAGCGTCGAACTTAAAGTATTTTGTATGAAATCGAGCTCCATACCTTCTTCAATCATTCCGTCTTCTTCGCGTTCGATCTCAATCTCTTCATGGAAGTAACGCGAACCGCTGATACGGAATTCATAGTTCTCAAAGAATCCCGTACCCTGAACGTTCAGATAACCGCGCGCCCGCTGTCGGTCCATCCGTATTTCTATATCGGTATCGGGATCGTCAATCTCATCGGGTAAACCATATGTCTTATCAAGGAATTCAATCGACAAACCACCGTCGATATTTTTATGTCGGAATCCGGCGCCCCCCGCACCGGTAAACTGCTGCAGGTATGTTCCGGGCAATCGCCCTTCGGGTGTATATATGTTGCCGGACTCACGGTATGATATCCGTCCGGTTGCAACCCACGAATCGTTGCCGTAAATCAGACGCCCGAATCCGGAACCGAGGTTATTCATGGTCGATCCGTAAAAGCCAACGGCACCGGAAGTACCCTTACTCCACATCCGGGGTGTATCATCGGTAAATACATTTATGACACCGCCAAGAGCACTCGAACCGTACAATAAACTCGCGGGACCGCGCACAACTTCAACACGGTCGGCACTCATCGGGTCCATTGCGATGGAGTGGTCGGGAGTTATTTCGGATAGATCACCGATCCGTTCGCCGTTATCGAGCACTAAAACCCGGTCGCCGTCCATACCTCGAATAACTGGTCGCGCGGGCACCGATCCTAAAGATCTCATCGTAAGTCCCGGTTCCCAATCGAGCAATTCACCAAGCGATACCGTTGCACGCCGCTGGATATCCTCCGGACTGAATGCCTGCGCCGGCTGATATAATGTCCTTGTTCCGAGAGGCGATGCGGTGACAATGACCTCATCGGTCTCGAAAATCTTTGGAAGCATTGCTATACCGATATGACTGAAAGAATCACCGGGTACTGTTATAGTAGCTTCGTGAGTATGGAAACCGGTATATTGAATACGTAAGGTATACGATCCGGGAGGGATGCGATCGATCTGAAAATCACCGTTACGGTTGGTAATTGTACCTTTCTGTAATTCCACTATATAAACCGAAGCCCGCAGCATCGGTGCTTCGGTGGATTTGTCAACTACATGTCCGGATAAAAAAAACAGATTTGCCGTATTCTCTTCGCTTATTATTGTGTGACCGGGAACAATTAATAAAACAGATATGATAATCAAATAAAGCGTTTTCATTTGTTCTGCTCCGAATAACTGAGTAGGCACCATCTTCGATCTGCAGAAAAGATATGTGAGTATAGGATTTTGTCTATACGCCTCAGATGCAATACTGCTGAAACCCGGATGGGTAAATATCGGATTTCATAACGATCTCTTAATCTATATTTATTTGGATTAAGTCTAAATAAATATAGTGTTTTTTCTCAATACTTGCAATATTGCAGGAAATATTTTTACTTTATGATAATCCAAATTCACATATCTCTAATATTAATAGTATAAAACCCTATGTACTTAAAAAACATTCTACTTTTACTCCTCTGTGCTGCTCTAGTAATAGGATGCGCAGACATAAACGATCGCCCCGTCGGTGATATCATACTCCCGGACACCCTTGACCTTGTGATCATTTCAACCACCGACACGCATGGCTGGATAATGCCATGGGATTATTACGCAGATCAGCCCAACGAAGGGTTTGGCTTCGTAAAAGCGGCAACGATAATCGACTCAATTCGAAGCGAGCACGAATTTACAATTCTTGTTGACGGAGGGGATTGGTTTCAGGGAAGCCCGTTGGTGGAATACTTCGCAACGGTCGACACGACTCTCCCGCATCCTTTTTTGCAGGCCGTGGATTATATGGAATACGACGCCGTCGTTCTCGGTAATCATGAGTTCGATTTCAGTGTTGATTTACTGAACAAGAGAATCGATGAAACCAAAACACCTATCATCGGCGCGAATATGTACCGTCACGGAACGGACACTCCTTATTTTACACCGTACGTTATAACATCGTTCGGCGATCTCAACATCGGTATCCTTGGTCTGAATACTCCCGGCACTGCCGTATGGAATCGTCCGCGAGTTGAAGGAAGAATCGTTTTTATCGACGGTGTCGAGGCAGCGACACGGTTCGTCCCGGAGGTCATTGAAGAGGGGGCCGACGTGGTCATTACTATTGCACACACCGGTCTGGAAGGCGGATCGTCGTATGCCGTGGTTGAAATCGGTGATGAAAATTACGGACGCGCACTCGGAGAAACCGTCGAAGGTATCGATCATCTTATACTCGGTCATCATCACAGATTAATCGAAAATAAAATTATTACCGGCCCTGACGGACGAGATGTCGGTGTTATTATGGCCGGCGGCCGTGCGTCGCATGTCGGCGTCTCAACCTTAACACTGACAGTCGATGAAGAGAGTAACCGATGGAACATCATCGGGCAAACAACGACGCTGCTTCCGGTCCACGATGCAGAGCCGCACCCGGAATTAACCGCTCTCATAGCCGATGCTCACGAACGGGTCCGGGAACATGTCAATCAACCCGTTGCACAAACACCTGTCAGGTGGAGTGCGGAGCGGGGACGTGCAGAGGATACTCCGATAATCGATCTGATACAGCATGTCCAGAAAAAAGCAACCGGCGCTCAACTATCCGCAGCCGCGGCATTCGATACTCGCATTGAGTTTGGTCCCGGCGACATAGCATTGCGGCATGTAGCCCAGTTGTATCCGTTTGAAAACACCCTGTTTCTCATGGAAGTAAACGGCAAGCAGGTACGCGAATATCTAGAATACACATCACAATACTATTTACAACCGGATAACGGTCAACAAGCCCGGGTAAATCCGAACTGGCCGGGATATAACTTCGATATGCTTGCCGGCGTCGAATATACAATTGATCTTCGCAAGCCGGTCGGCGAGCGTGTTGTTACACTAACGTTTGAAGGAGCACCCGTTTCCGACAATGATGTGTTTACCATGGCAGTTAATTCATACCGCGCAGTTGGCGGAGGGGGATTCGAGATGCTTGCGGATGCAAAAGTACTGAAAGAAATCGATTACTCGGTACGGGGTATGATATTGGATTACCTGCGTGAAAAAGGCGAGATCGCACCTGAGGATGTGTTCAGGAAGAACTGGCGGATGATACCGGAGATGTGATAGCAGAACGCTTTACGTACAGGCCATAGATTTATTGATCAATAACCCACGTCAAGAACATCTAATGATACTCTCTATTAAGTTGATTGTTCCTAAATATTAATTCCGAAATCGACGGGTTTGTGCGCTGGAGACGATGGGTGGGTTTTGATTCCCGTACTGCTTTTTAGTACGGGAATCAACGGATTGTGTGTTGGGAAACCATCGTTGCGTTTCGATTTCGGCGCCTTTTTCTTTTGGTTACTTTTCTTTTTTGCGCAAAAAAGAAAAGTAACAAATGCACTTAGGATAATAAATCATAGATGAATTAGATGAGTAATTCTGTAATCGTACATTATTTTAGGTGTTGAATGTATGATTTTTCTAAAAACAATTTCTTATTTATCGCTTATTGCATTTTCTATCCAATCACAGACTCTACTTAACCCTGAAAGGGGCGTAATTAAAAAGCCACAATGCCATTCCGATTACGCCCCTTTCAGGGCTAAATTATTATTCTGTTATCTTTTACACAGGGCTTCACCCTGTGCTATTGCTGTCGCTCCTTCGGAGCTTTGTTTATAAACAACATCACGGCGCACTCGGTCCTACGACAACCGCATTCAGCAGCAATCGATTCGGACCCCGGAAGTACGCTCTGAAATTTATATCCTCAGAAAATGCAATGACCCTTC
>SLQE01000170.1 GCA_007131635.1 Bacteroidota bacterium
GGCGGCGGAGGCGCGAGGGGAATAGCTCATCTCGGTGTTCTTCGCGTTCTCGAGCAAAAAAAGATATATCCGTCTCTGATTGTCGGAACAAGTATAGGGGCAATCATCGGTGCAATGTTTGCTCAGACTCCCGATACAACACAAGCTGAGAAGAGGATTAAGAAGTTTTTTCAGTCGGATTTTTTCAAAAAGATCGGACTGGATTTTTTTCTGCTTGAAGATTCTCCCGATCGTCACACTATATTTGAACAATGGTTCAGTAAAGCAAAGCGTAATTACGTCCTATCGAGAAGCATTACGCGCCAGAGTGCATTTCCCGAGAATATCCTGCGGGAAGCTCTGTCGTACCTCATTGACGAAATGAACATTGCCGACTGCCGGATCCCCTTCCGCGCTGTTGCAACTGACATCAGTAACGGTGATGTGGTAGTTTTGGGGTCGGGTTCTCTCACAACCGCTGTCGCAGCTAGTTCTTCCATCCCTGCAATTACACAGCCCGTAAAATATAATAAAAGACTGCTCATAGACGGCGGAGCTGCCTGCATTACACCGGTCATCGCCGCAAAAAGAATTTGCCCCCGGCCTGTCGTGGCGGTCGATGTCTGGAAAACAATTACACACCAAACGATTCCCATGCGCGGACTGGGGTTGCTGCTCCGCGCAGGTGAAATTACACAATTAAATTTAAATCGCTTGCTTGTTGATCAGGCAGATGTCATTATACAACCCGCTGTCCGGGAATATTCCTGGGTAAAATTCTCTCTTTACCAGGAACTCATAGAGAAAGGCATTGCAGCCGCTGAATCTATGCTCCGGGCGATCGAGTGTATCGATGAGAATTATCAGCGCGGTGAGAATACGGGTTATCAGAATATCTTTAAAATATATGAGGAGTGAATCGCCGTGCTTACACATCATCCCTGAGTGCTTTCAAGCCAAGGGTAGTTGCAATACCGAGAACAAATGCCGATAGAGTCATACTTAAAAGTAATGGCGTTGTCATCCATGTCACGGTGTGAACCGAAAACACCAATAAGCGCTCAAAATATCCGGTAATAAACGGAACATACAATGATACGCTTAGGAGTAAATATACTATGACGATTAAAAAGGTTAATGACGCCCCCTGCGAAGATGCGACCCGGACACTGTTCTTTTCATTATATTGCGCAAAACAGCTCCCCAGGCCGAGATTTATCCCTACGATTGTAAGCACAGTCAGGAATTGAGTAATGAAGGTAAACCACAACAACGAAGTTTGACTGAATACAGCGGAAACGGTTACATAAACCAACAGCATTGCCACACCTGTTAAACTCACACCCGCAACGGCTCCCTTTGAAAGGTAAATCCATTGCATACGGAACGGGGCTGAGCGAACCAACCAAAGTGCTTCTCCCTCCATACTCATCATGGGATATACAAAACGCAATGTTATTCCCGCAATGATTAATGCATTAAATAAAAAGAAAACCAGATAGAGTAAGGTCATAAGAAAAGGATCAAGGAAAGTAATCTCGAGCTTAGCGACGTTGAACATGAATACGGCAATCAATAAAAAAATCAGGACCATATGAGTCCACTGTGCCGTATCACGATAAAACCTTAAAACATCACGCTTTATCAGAACACTGACCGGCCTGGGTAAGACCGAGGATCCGTATAAATCCAACACCCCGGAGGTACTATTTCGTCTAGCCGACGGAACGACTTCCCGGACCTGCATAGAAACCAACCATGAGGAATAAAAATAGCGGCGTCCGACTACGACTGTGATACTAAATAATATACCAACAGAAACCAGAAGTTGTCCGCCATAAAAAAGTGCTTTCAAATGGTGGTTTTGGGCTAACCAATACATCATCTCTGTAATCCAGTAGCCGGGTAAATATTTCAGGAACCATGGATCGAAACCCGCAATATAATTATCGATAAACGGGTATTCGATAAGAGCACGATTAACGAGAGTCATCGGAGATACACTCCAGATAAAAAGAACTACCACACCGACATAAGCCGTGATAAGGATGGCAGTAATATTCCGGATCGATATAAATTCGGTAATCCGTACTCCCAGGAGAAGAATGATGGCAGCAATGCAAGCAGCAAGGAGCATATAGGGAATGAATATGCCAAAAACCAGCAGAGGGTACATATACCACGAGAAGCCAAAATAAGTGCCGTAGCCGGCAATTATGGCCGTACCTATTAAGAAAAATGTTGCAGAGGTATAGAAAAAATTATCAAAAAATTTAATGATGTATATTTTAAAAAATGAGATCGGATGTGTAATGAGAAACCGCACTTCGGGAGATTTAAATAGCGTTGCATAGAGCACAAGAATATTTGCAAAACAAAAAGTAGTAAACAGAATGAAAAGGTAGATCGTAAAGAAACGATTAAGCACATAGATGCCGACATTCAGTTCCTCTAAGAAATACGTTATCAATTTAATAACAAAGAGATATGAAACAATAGTAAATCCGGTAAAAATGATCACTGATGCAAGGTTTTTGAGAATGATATTCCACCGGTACTCCAGCTTTACTTTTATACCGCTAAGGATTTTATATTTAAGGATATATAAAATTTGCTGCATTATTTCGTCAGTTCTATGAATACCGACTCAAATGTGTTTTCGGTCCGATCGCGGAGGCTTCCGAGCTTCTTCAGAGTATCGTTAAATATTATCTCCCCTTTTTTAATTATCGCTATGCAATCACACAGCTCCTCTACGATGTGTAAACTGTGCGTTGACATAAATACGGTGATCCCGTGATTGGCAAGTGATTTTAAGACGTCTTTTACGATTTTTGCGCTCCGGGGATCGAGACCCACTAAGGGTTCATCGATAATGAGTGCTTTCGGCTCATGGACTAACGCTGCTGCAAGACTGACCCGCTGCCGCATTCCCTGAGAATACTCCTCGGTAAGACGATCGACCCACTCACCGATCTCGAAACTTTCGATAATCTGCCCGGTTCGCTCCTTAATTGTTTTGCCCGGTATATTATATAATCCGCCGACGAACGCTATAAATTCACGACCTGTAAGTTTATCATAAAGAAAAGGATGATCGGGTACATAGCCTATTATAGATTTTGCACGAAGCGGCTTTTTCAGAATATTATAACCCCCGATCTCGATCGTCCCCGATGTTGGCGTAAATAAACCCGTCATCATCTTGATGGTGGTCGTCTTACCTGCGCCATTCGGCCCGAGAAATCCAAAAAATTCCCCTTTCTTTACCAAAAGAGATATATTACTAACTGCACTCGTCGAACCGAATTTTTTAGTGACATTGTTTAATACTATCATTCAAATGCGGTTTCCGGTTTATGTATGTGCCCTTGCCGTTCCGGCCAGTTTTAACCGTTCGGCGAGAAATAACAAAATGGCGTCGGCTGTAAAATTAAACGGCTGTAATAATTTATTCTTGGGAAGAACAATATCCGGCATAATACCGGCATTCTTCTCAATATGCTCGTCTCCGTTACCCTCCGTTAGTAATACGAG
This sequence comes from Bacteroidota bacterium, assembly GCA_007131635.1. GTDB lineage: Bacteria > Bacteroidota > Ignavibacteria > T3Sed10-11 > T3Sed10-11 > T3Sed10-11. The sequence continues at coordinate 3,517 of SLQE01000170.1, forward strand.
TGTCCCATGAAAATGTTTACTTGAGAGAACCTCCAGATGAGATTGCGAGCAATCCTGGAGCAGATCATAATCTAAAAATACGACATCGGGTCGATGTCTCTTCATAACGCCGATTGTTACATCCAGACACGCGGCCTTCATAACATCGGATATACCCGTTACCATCTGTAACGATGCTGCTATTAATGTCCGATAATACATATCTCTATCGGCGATAAGAATTGTTTTTGCTTGCATAATAATCCCCTGTAACAATAGTACAATGAGTTTTATTTATATATTGTGCATAATTTTTATAAAAAACTATGACAAAACTCACACATCGCTTTCCCTGCTCTTTCAATCTATACATAGTAACGGTTAAAAAGTGTGATATGCCGCATATTATGGCAAATGTCCGAGGGATGAAAATATATGAGTGCGTATAGTACGTCAATGACCCGGTTGGATGACGGACGGGCTACGCTTGAAATGTTTATATTCTTGTATCAATTTGGTACATTTTGCGGGAATCGAATGCCTCTCAGATCTTGATTCCCGTGGCAATAAAAATACTTATCCGGGCTTTCTCATCGGTAGCCGAAGAAGCAGAGCAGCAGGTATCTCCTATACAATCTACATTGACCTGATGTAATCCGGCTTTTTCAAACCAGGAACGGATATCTGAACGATCAAACCCCATCCATCTGTCGTGCTGTTCGGTTACAAGGAAATCGAACTTGTGTTTATCCAGATCTGTAATAACGAGAACGCCGCCCGGTTTGATAATACGTATCATCTCCTTTATCGCATCGAGGGGTGATTCGGTATGATGTAGATACATATTGGCAAAAGCGGCATCGACGGCATTATCCTCGATCGGCAGATTTACGGATTCCCCTATACGATACTCGATAGTGTCATAATTTCTTAATTTTTCTCTCATCCGGTTGAGCATTGCCGGTGACTGATCGACTGCAACAACGTTAACACCCCGCTTGATTAAACCTTCGGTTAAAAATCCCGTTCCCGCACCGATATCGGCGGCCGTTTGCCCCGGTTGTATACCGGATGCTTTATATGCCGCATCACGAACCGAGTCGGGGAAAAAACCCGTGCGCATATGATCCCAGTCATTCGCGACATTTTCGAAATATTCTTTGCTGCCTATGTCGTTTTCCTTTCCGGCCGAATTTGGTTTCTTTGCCAAAATATATGCAGAAAAAACATACTCTTCAATGTTGCGTCCCGGTTGCCATCCCGATATTATTTCATGACTGTTGGATTTCGGCATCACCGAAATATTAATAAACCCTGATTTTTCAATGATTGCATACAATTCCGCTACCGATAGTGCACCGCCGATGCATCCTGCAACTAACTTCGCATCACCTTTTACATGATCCGGGAGAGGATATCTGGAAAGGATATCGGATATTGCTATTCTGCCTCCCGGTTTTAAAACCCGGAAGACTTCATTATAAACTGCCTGTTTGTCGTCAGAAAGGTTCACGACACAGTTAGAAATAACGACATCAACGGCATTATCCGCAACGGGGAGGTTCTCGATCTCACCGAGCCGAAAATCTACGTTATGGATCCCCGCATTACTTGCATGTTCCTTTGCCTTCCGGATCATCCCGGGCGTCATATCCACACCGATAACATTCCCCTTTTCACCCACCTCACGTGATGCAATAAAACAATCGAATCCTGCACCGCTGCCGAGGTCAAGCACGGTTTCACCTTTTTTGATCGAAGCAATCGCGATGGGATTACCGCATCCAAGACCGAGGTTGGCATCCCCGGGTATACCTTTTATGCTATCGATTGAATATCCTAATTTCAGGGCTGTGTCTTCGCAGTCGGTGCTGCAACAACATGATTGCCCCGGCTTTCCGGCTATTGATGCATATACATCCCGTACAAACATCTTATGTTTTTTCTTCATATGTTGATACATGTGATTCCTCCTGTATTCATATCTTCTAAAATAGTTTTAAAATTTCATATACCTTATAGACGGAGCAGATATAAAAAGGATGCACACCGTTCGGAACAAATAAAGAAATGTAACCGGAAACAAAAAGCGGTAGGATCCTAATTGTAGATAATTCAAGCCGTTCTAATCTCAGCTATCTTGGGGGCAGCAGGGACATGTACGGGGATAATAATCAATGATTCTCCCATAGCGATCGAATTCGAAATGACAACACTGAAATAGTTTTTCTTTCAATTGCTCACGCGCACGTTGAACACGTGATTTGGCACCGGAAACAGAAATACCCGCTTTTTCAGCAAACTCCTTTTGTGTCAATCCTTTAATTTCCGTGAGCGTTAACGCTTCACGATAATGGGCGGGTAAGGTATCAATCATAGGCATAAGACCCTCCGCAATTTTACGGAATAAATCGTCATCATTTCCCGGATTATTATCCGTGACATTTTCCCGGTCAAGCTGAAGATCCTTCCTTTTCCTATGATAGTCGGTTATGGCATTTCGCGTGATCTGGTAAATCCAGCTCTCGAGCTTGTGCTTATCCCGGAGAGTATCTATCTTGTTATGTATCTTGAGAAAAACATCGTGTAAAATGTCCTCGGCCGTCTGTTCATCAGCTACATACCGTGAGATAAATTCTTTGATTTTTTCACGGAATTGAAGGTATA
>SLQE01000407.1 GCA_007131635.1 Bacteroidota bacterium
ATATCCCGGTCTGCGGCAACCTCGGAGATCAACAGGCAGCGGTAGTCGGGCAAACATGTTTCTCCGTCGGCGAAGCCAAAAATACATACGGAACCGGATGCTTCCTGTTATTGAACACCGGTACGGAGATCGTTCATTCAAAGAGTGGACTTGTAACAACGGTGGCTTATAAGGTGGGAGATAAACCGGCCGTCTATGCACTCGAGGGTTCCATCGCAATTACCGGTGCGCTGGTACAATGGCTACGTGATAATCTAAACTTTTTCGACTCATCGCATCAGATTGAGGATTTTGCAAACACAGTGGAGGATAGCGGAGGTGTATACATCGTTCCGGCATTCTCAGGTCTGTTTGCTCCATATTGGAAGTCCGATGCACGGGGTGTCATTGTCGGTTTATCGCGATATATCCGTAAAGAGCACCTGTGCCGTGCGGCTTTGGAGGCAACGGCTTATCAGACAAAAGAAGTAGTGAATGCCATGCAAAAAGATTCGGGTGTCGCGCTGAAAAGCTTAAAAGCGGACGGCGGCATGGTCGTCAACGATCTGGTCATGCAGTTTCAGGCAGATATATTAGGTGTACCGGTCGTGCGACCGGTCGTTTCCGAGACAACTGCGCTTGGAGCGGCCTACGCAGCCGGTCTTGCCGTCGGGTACTGGGAAAACCTGGATGATCTGCGAAATAACTGGCAAATCGATAAAACATGGGAACCGAAAATGAATGCCACTCAGCGCGATAAACTCTTCAAAGGGTGGTTGAAGGCAGTTGAGAAAACATTTAACTGGATTGAAGCGGAGTGAAATATCTCTCCCGGGGGATAGCAACGTTTCCCGATTTAATTCTTTTCCGTTGTCAAAGTAATACTCCCGCATATTTGTAATACTTGCAAATAACCCACCAATTAATTATATACATAAATAATTGTTTCCTTGCTATCAACATTACAATGCACTGAATTTGTATGTTCACGTATAAAGATACACTGACCTGGATCAGGCTCACCGCTCAATATATAGAAGAAAACAAGGATTACCTGACCGATCTGGACAGAGCTATAGGAGATGCGGATCACGGAAGCAATATGGACCGGGGATTTAAAAAAGTCATGAAGAGGATAACCACCTGCGAAGACGAAGACATAGGATCAATGCTGAACATGGTTGGTATGGCGCTCATCTCAAGTGTCGGCGGCGCTGCGGGGCCGCTCTATGGCACGTTTTATTTACAGGCCGCGAAAGCAATCAACTCGAAAAAGGAGCTCTCTCCGGAGGATATCGCCGCATTACTTGAAGCAGGCACGGAAGGACTCATCAAACGGGGAAAAACCAACCCGGGAGATAAAACAATTATTGACAGTCTGCAACCCGGTGTTGAAGCGTTGAAGAAATCGCTGCGCGACGGTAACGATATAACGGCAGCAATGCAGGATGCGGTGCAATCGGCCGAAGAAGGTATGAGGCATACGATACCGCTTGTGGCTAAAAAAGGAAGGGCAAGTTATCTCGGCGAACGGAGCGCCGGTCATCAGGATCCCGGTGCGACATCTGCTTTCTATATTCTCAAAGCATTACGCGACGTGTTTGTATCCGGATAAGTACTTTTTTTAAACGCACAGGAAAAATATGATCGGGATTGTTATAGTCTCTCACAGTAAAAACCTCGGAGAAGGTGTCCGGGAATTAGCGATGCAAATGACTCATGAAAAAGTACCTATTGCAGTCGCCGCCGGTATCGACACACCTGATACCTCCCTTGGCACGGATACAAGCCAGATATTTCAAGCCATTGAATCGATCTACAGCGACGACGGAGTGATCGTTTTTATGGATCTTGGCAGCGCGATCCTGAGCACTGAAACGGCAATCGATTTTTTCCCTCCCCATCAAAAGGAAAATATCTATCTATGCGAAGCCCCGCTTGTCGAAGGTGTTCTCACCGCGGCAGTACAGGTAGCCGGCGGCAGCAATATCGATGACGTACTCTATGAAGCACGCAATGCACTGCGGGCAAAAGCCTCGCAATTAGGGATCGAAGATACAACAAAGAAAGACTCGGAGACGAAATCGATTTTTAAAGAATCAACACAGGAAATCGTTCTGCCTGTCCGCAACAGGTTAGGATTACATGCCAGACCGGCGGCAAAATTCGTAAGCACCGCAAACAAATTTTCTTCCGAAATTTTTGTAAAGAATCTCAGTAAGAATACCGACTTCGTGAATGCAAAAAGTATTAATCAGATCATCACGCTCGGAATACGACATGGAAACAAGATTATGATCGCGTCGTCGGGAATCGATGCCGGGGATTCGATTCTCGCACTGAAAAAACTCATAGAATCTAATTTTGACGAGGAAGAACCCGAGTTCATTTCACTCACGCTGAAAGAAGAGGAAGAAAGAATGACACCGGAACGCAGGGCTGATACACTCAGCGGTATTCCGGTCTCACCCGGCATCGCGATCGGGCCGGTATATATCTATCGTCCGCACATCCCGGACATCCCCGAATATGTGGCTCCCTCACCCGATACTGAAATGACGAGATTCCTGCATGCAATAGATGAAGTTAAAAACGATATTGAACGTATAAGGCAAAACAGCTCCACATCAATGGATCGGTACGATGCCTCGATCTTCGAAGCTCACCTGCTGTACCTGAACGATCCGGCACTGATAGAACGTACACGGGATATCATCTTCAAAGAGGCGATCAACGCCGAAGCCGCGTGGCAATCGGCAATTCGGGAAATGATCATTTCATATAAATCACTCGGCGATCAGCTTGTTCGGGACCGCGAAGTAGACCTCCTGGATATTTCATCGCAAGTGATCAGCAGGCTGACGGGAATCAGGAGAAGGCATCCGGAACCGGAGAATGCTGCAATTTTAGTGGTCGGCGAATTAAACCCGTCGGAAGCCGCACAATTAAAGAAGGATAAAATTCTCGCGCTTTGTTCCGAAAAAGGGAACAAGACATCGCATAGTGCGATCATGGCCCGCTCCATCGGTTTACCGGCTGTCTTCGGGATCGGTGAGGACATCGACAAGATCGATGAAAATTCAACACTGATAGTAGACGGTAATCAGGGCATCATCATTATGGATCCCGATGCGGTAACTCTAGCCAGGTACCGCGACCTTCGGGATAAAGAAATCCAGGAAAAACAGGAAACAATTTCCCGGGCCTTTCAAAAAGCGTCTACCATCGACGGTGCATCGGTTTCGGTTGTTGCAAACGTCGCCAATATAACGGATATAAAAACGGCCCTCGAGAACGGAGCAAACGGGGTGGGGCTGTTCCGGACAGAATATCTGTACATGAACAGACTATCATTGCCTTCCGAGGAAGAACAATACAAAATTTATAAAGAAGCTGCTGATCTGCTCGGGGATCGCCTGCTCACGCTTCGTACCCTCGATATCGGCGGCGATAAACCAATTCCATATCTGAACATTAAAAAAGAACCCAACCCTTTTCTCGGATGGCGCGGACTTCGTTACTGTCTCGATGAGATCGGTATATTCAAAACCCAGTTGCGTGCAATACTTCGCGCAAGCCATGAGAGAAATGTTCAGATTATGTTCCCGATGGTTGCGACCGTACCTGAAGTCCGTGCCGCGAAAGCTATACTCGTGGAAGTTATGAAAGAATTATCACAAGCCGGAATTTCGTTTAACCGGGACATCAAAATCGGGGCAATGATTGAAATCCCGTCCGCAGTCGTGATGGGACCTCATCTTATCAAAGAAGTCGATTTCTTCAGTCTCGGAACAAACGATCTTACACAATACGTGCTCGCGGCGGACAGATCGAATACCAATGTCGTCGCGCTTTGCGATCCCTTCGACCCCGCGGTATTGATGATGATCCGCGATACGATCGCAGCTGCACATGCAGCCGGAAAAATGGCGGGTATGTGCGGTGAGATGGCCGGAGATCTGCGCGCATTGCCCATCCTTCTCGGTCTGGGACTGGATGAATTCAGCATGATACCGACCGTTATATCGGAGTGGAAAGAAAAACTGCGCCAGACATCTTTAAGAAAAGCCAAGGAGCTTGCGGAACAGGTCTTACAGTGTATATCTGTTGAGGAAGTAAAATCAAAGTATGCGGATTACTTAAAAGAATAACGGGGTAAGCACAGCACATAATCAGAACAACTTTTTCTGCAAAGACTCACCGGAGATCATGATGAACCGCGATGAAATGATAGAGCAGATTACCAACCATAGAGAGAAATGGGATTTTATTATTATCGGCGGCGGAGCAACCGGACTCGGTGCTGCGATAGATGCTGCATCCCGCGGCTACCGGCCGTTATTAGTCGAACAAAACGATTTTGCAAAAGGAACATCGAGCAGAAGCACAAAATTAGTACACGGCGGTGTCCGTTATCTGAAACAGGGAAACATTTCTTTAGTCCTTGAAGCGTTGCGCGAGCGCGGACTCCTCGCACAAAACGCCCCCCACCTTGTGCATCACATGGAATTTGTTGTACCGATATATAATTGGTGGGAAGGTCCTTTCTACGGTATCGGTATGAAAGTATACGACCGCCTTGCAGGTAAACTCGGACTCAGTCCATCCAAGGTCCTGACGTACGATGAAACAATACAACATATCCCGACCGTGGAACCTGCAGGCCTGCGTCGCGGTGTTTCATACTATGACGGTCAATTCGATGATTCCCGGCTTGCGATAAATCTTGCACAGACAGCTGTCGACAACGGTGCCGTCGTCGTCAATTATATGCCCGTTATATCCCTTATAAAAAAAGACGATCTTGTTGTCGGCGTCGTGACAAAAGATCTCGAGACCGGTAAAGAATACGAGCTCGGGGGACGTGCGGTCATCAATGCTACGGGTGTCTTCACCGATTCGGTACGAAAGATGGATGATCAATCCCCTAAAAATATCGTTTCTGTCAGTCAGGGTGCGCATATTCTGCTTGATAAGGATTTCCTGCCGGGTAATAGCGCTGTCATGGTTCCGCGCACGGAAGACGGTCGTGTATTATTCGCCGTCCCGTGGCACAACCGCGTCGTTGTCGGAACAACGGATATACCGGTTGACAAACCCGACCTTGAACCGAAGCCATTGGAGGAAGAAATTGATTTCCTTATTTCGCATGCCGGTAAATACCTCACCCGGCGACCAAAGCGATCGGATGTATTAAGTGTATTTGCCGGGCTCCGGCCGCTGGTGAAAGGAGGAGAGGAAAAATCAACCGCAGCACTCTCACGCGACCATATAATAATTATCTCAACATCGGGACTGATAACCATCACCGGCGGTAAGTGGACAACCTACCGAAAAATGGCGCAGGATGTCATCGACCAGGCGGAAGAAATAGCCGGATTCGAACGAAAACCAAGCAAAACCGAATATTTACAAATACATGGCTGGACACAGCAGAAAGTCGATGAGGAATACCTCAAGGTGTACGGCGCCGATGCACCAAAACTGAAATCACTGATCAAAAAGAATAAAGAACTCGACCGACTCCTCCATAGAGATCTCCCTTATAAAGCAGTCGAAGTTGTATGGGCGGTGCGGAACGAAATGGCCAGAACACTCGACGATGTGCTCTCACGGCGAACGCGCGCATTATTGCTGAATGCAAGGGCAAGCGTTGAGATTGCACCCGAAGTCGCAAAGCTGATGGCGAAAGAATTGGGGAAGAGTGGCCGGTGGAAGAAACAACAAGTGGAAGAGTATACGGAGTTGGCGAAGAGGTATGTGATTGAATGATTGGGTGATTGGATGTTTGTTGAACACAAATATTTTGTTAAATAGAGTGTTCCATTGGAATGCCTAAGGCAAAACCCCGCACAGCGGGGGATGATTGGATGATTGATTGATTGGGTGTTTTTCTGTGTCAAAATTTCTTTGTAATTGACTGCGACTGAATTCAGGTAAGAATGAAAAACATTATCAAAAAATTTTTTCCTCACAGCACCGTTGCAGTTATCGAACCCTTCGGCAAAGGACACATCAACGATACATACAAAATAGAACTGCAACCGGAAAACAAGAGTTATATACTGCAACGCATAAACACGGATGTTTTTAAAGATCCGTTTAGTATTGCCGAGACCCATGTAAAAATACAGAACATCGTTTCTACCGGCAGGGAACCCTTCACGATAGCGGAACTTATTC
>SLQE01000441.1 GCA_007131635.1 Bacteroidota bacterium
AATCCGTCAGATACGTATCGAGCATTCGATGGATTTTCGGACGAATAGTATATGCACCGAACTCCTGCTTGTCAGACACAATTCGGCACGGCACGATGTTGTGTGCATCGACCTCATACATGGGGATAGTAACAGATTCGGCGACTTTATCGCGCCACGTGCGTTGTATTCTCAGTGGTGCGAAATCTGAAATAAGTATACCGACGTCGAGTTTTTTTATACATTTCGGCAATTCATCTTCGGGAGATCCGGTTAAGAGATGAAATGAAATTTTGTACCCCCGAAGAGTTTCTTCAACTTCTTCCAATCCTTTCAGCATAAATTCATATTGCCGTAGCGTTGCGTCCAGGAATTTGGGGACCAGGCAAAAAACCACGTATAGCGGTACCTTCCGCTCAAGTGCCATTTCCTGTGCATATAATAGTGCCCAGTTATCCTGAACACGCTGATCCCGGCTCATCCAGTAAACGACCGGCCCCGGACCGTCTTCCGCCTTATTCAAACTGTGTATTCTATGTTTATCGACCATAACGTATCAATATATCAAATATTTTACCGATATTCATATTGTTGTATGAATTTTGGTGTGTGATATACATTATTGTAAATCAACCCTTTTTTATTTATCTTATAAATTACATATTTACAACAGGTTCGGAGATTTTAATTTTCCTGCCTAAGAATATTTTTTCGGAGAACATATGCGTTTATTATTATTCGGACCGCCCGGAGGAGGCAAAGGAACTCAGGCAACGTTACTAAAAGAAAAATATACTATTCCGCATATTTCTACAGGCGATATTTTGCGGAAATCCGTATCGGACGGAACGACGCTTGGTGTACGCGCAAAAGAACATATGGATAAAGGTAAGTTGGTCCCCGACGATATCATGATCGGACTTGTAGGGGAAGTTTTAAAATCAGGCGATTGTAACAATGGGTTCATTCTCGACGGATTCCCACGAACCGTCGCGCAAGCTGAAGCACTGGACGTGGTTTTTAAAGAACTCGACATCGAATTGGATGCCGTTATTTACGTAAAAGTCGATCAGGAAGAAATTATATCACGTCTCTCACAACGATGGATGTGCCGTTCATGCAACAACATATTCAATACGGCAATCGATACCATCGATCATAACGAATGTCCGAAATGCGGCGGCATACTATATCAACGCGATGACGACAAACCCGATGTCGTCAAGCAACGCCTAGACATTTATGAAAAAACGACGCTGCCTGTTTTAAACTATTACAATACAACGGGTAAATTAATCGAAGTCGACGGTACCGGTAATGTACGGGAGGTATATAACCGGATACTCGCAGGCGTACAGAAATAACGATATTAAAGGTTGCGAGGGACGAGACAGGTGAAGCAAAAAGATACCCACCGGTTATCATTAATAGCCCAACTGAGCAATAAGCCCATGGTTGTAGCTCATCGCGGTCTTTCGGGGAAAGCACCTGAAAATACAATCGCTGCATTTGCGCGGGCGCTCGATGCCGGTGTTTCGATGATCGAATTTGATGTTCAGATAACGAGAGACGGACGGATCGTCGTCATTCACGATAATACCGTTAACCGGACTACAGACGGTACGGGAAATGTATCGGACTATACACTCGGGGAACTGAAAAAACTCGACGCGGGAGCATGGTTCGATAAAAAATTCACCGGCGAAAGGATCCCGACGCTCGAAGAAGCCCTGGAACTCATCAGTCCGAAAGCATGGATCAACATCGAAATTAAATCGACACGAGTCATCCGAAAATCGGATACCAATATCACGGATTCGACGTTAGATATTGTCAGAGAGATGGGCTTGCTCGATAGGGTTCTTTTTTCATCCTTCAACCACAGATTGATGAGGTACTTAAAAGAGAAGGAACCATCGGTACACACGGGGGTCATTTTCCATCCGTTCCTGCACTACGGACGAATGCCGTCGTCTCTTGCGAGGCCGGCGGGTGCGGAGGTTTTTGTGTGTTCTAAACGTGAAGTCACACGAAGAAGAATTGCCGATGCGGAAAAAAACAATATTATAATCGGTGTTTACGGACTGCAAAACCAGCGGGATATTGAAGATATGCTTTCTCTCGGTATTCACGTTTTGGTCTCCGATTATCCGGATATAATTTTGCAGGGATTAAAACAATTGGATATACACAGGGCATCATAAACAGGAGCGGATGATCGTGCGGATATTAGTTCTCGGTATATGTATATTATTATTCTTTTTTTCTTTTCAATCGCTCTATGGAATCGAAGAAGAGGAACGTCAAATCGAGAAAAACCTCCGATCATTGACACCCGAAAACGCACGCAGCTACCTTATGCCGCTGATGGAAGCATATTCGGCAAATTTGAACAGAGCGACATTCCACACGGCAAATGTGAGGAGCGGATTCTCGCTCTACCTCGGTATGAAAGCTATGTTAGCCATCATACCCGATATCGAAAATACATATCCCGCGTTCTCAACTACAACAAATTCGATAGTCAACACAGCCACTGTAGTCGGTAAAAACGGAAATAACGAATTCCCGGACGGGTTTAACTGGAAGGTTATACCGGTTATGGTTCCTCATCTGAGTGTCGGTAATTTATTCGGTACACAGATTTTCTTTCGTTATCTCCCGTCGACGAAATTCGATGATAAGATCGGTGATATCGATGTTTTCGGAGGAGGGATCACGCACAGCCTGAGCCAGTATATACCCGGCATGCCGATTGATTTTGCGGTACAGGGCTCTTTTCAATACACGAAACTGGGAGATACTTTCGAATCATCGGGTGTCGTATATAATTTTCTTGCCAGCGCTCAATTTACCGGACTTACGCTGTATGGCGCACTTGGTTTTGAGAATTCCGAGGTAAATGTACGATATAATTACAATCCTTCAGGGGAATCCGAAACACCGGGTATACCTCCGGAACAAATTACTTTCAGTGAAACATTCGAGGAATATTACCGGGCGACAATGGGGATGTCGTTACAGTTTATAATATTTATTTTCAATGCCGATTTTAGTTTTGGCAACTACAACATAGCATCGGTCGGTTTTGGAATATCACTATAGCTCGTATGAATGAAAAGATATGCGCAGACATTCTTTTAATATTGCGGTAACACTTATACTTATCACGGCAGGATGTACCGACCCCCGTGATGAACGCACCGGCAGCGCCGATGTTTTATTCGAGCGGGCTGTCCAGTACATGGAACGGGGCAGGTATGAGGAGGCAGCTGCGGCTTTTCATAACCTGATCGAGGTCGACCGTGATATCGGCAGATTGAGACGTGTAGCGGATCACGAAGTCTATCTCGGCATTATTGCCGAACGTGAGGGCAGATTCGATGATGCTCGTAACTGGTATACCCGTTCGAGCGAAACCTCGCGCCGGGCGGCAAGTCACGAAGGTATTGTCACGGGAATGACCCGTGTTGCCCGGCTGGATGCGACGCTCGGGAATTCCCGGGATGAATATTCGGAATATCAAAGAGCACTCACCTATACCCGGTTTTTTAATTATCCGCGCGGCGAAGGGATCGTTCATATGCACCTTGGTGATTATGAAACAAGAAACGGCCGCATCGAATATGCCCACCATCATTATACGCTCGCAGTGCAGATAGCCGCCAAAGAAAAGGAGCCCGCATTACGCTACAAAACACTCGTTGCGCTTGCCGGAAATTACGTCGATCAGGGAAAGTACGAACTGGCACACAACCGTATACAGGAAGCGGAACAGTATGAAAAACAAATCGACGATCCGATTGAACATATACAATTCATACTGACATCGGGAAAAATCTTTGAAGCTGCAAACCGGTACACCGATGCACTTTCATTGTATGAAACAGGGTGGAACAAATATCGGCAACAACCGATAAATGATGAATATTTTCTTCGATTACTCGAAGCACTTGCCGATGCGTATCTTATTCATGGCAGATACCGGGATGCATTGGGATATTATGATGTACTCATCGATCTTGCACGAAATTATGACCGTCAGATTGTTTACGGCTATGCAATGCTGGGAAAATCGGATGCCCTGTTAAAACTGAGCATCGTTCTTGAAGAAGATGAATTTCTTCAGCAAGCCGTACAGCTCGCCAGAGAAACCGAAGCACACTTTGGTCATCAACACTACTTTACCGGACAGGCATATGCGGTTTTTCAACAGGCACGTTCTGTCAGTTTACTCGGTCGCAGCGAGGAATCTATCCGTCTGTACAGAAACGCACTGCAATATCTCTCGGAGAACTTAACATCCGAAGGGGTTTTCTTCTCGCAAAAACGTTTTGAGCAACGGAATAATTTTTCCACACCGCATACCGCGATAACGGACTTCCTGGTCAACGAATTGATACAGGCGGAAAGATATGACGAAGCATTTCTGTATACGGAACGTGAACGCCAGAATACACTGAATGAAATGGTATTGAGGATCGGCTTCGATGCTGCCGATAAAAATAACGCGATACTTGCGGATTCACTGACACAGCTCTACAGAAAAATACGTTTACTGGATTTTGCCCGGTTACACGCCTACGAGCGAAGTGCCATTTTCGCCGCTCAACGGGACACGCTTCGGACATTGATCACGCTGACACGAAACACCATTGAAAATATTCAAAACCAATTAACGAATTCTCTGCCAAACAGCAGACGGATATTCGATCGAGACATACCCCCGGAAAATATGTACCGGCAAGCGCTGCCCGCAGACAGAACGCTGGTATCGTATTTTGCTACTCATACGCATCTTCATACTTTCGTTCTGAGAAGAGGATCGCTTCGGGTTCACTCACAGGAATTACCAAGGGAAATACTGCACGAGCGAACGAACGCATACCGCCGATTGATTTCCTCCCCCCTGTTATATGTTTCGGAAAACACCGAAGTCGAAGGGAACCTTCAGGAAGAATACGAGAGAGAAGAGCGTTGGATCTATGATACGTTCATCCGACCGGTGCTCTCTCTGAGAGCTGATTTGCAGCATGTTATATTTGTCATGCCTGCGGGATTACACGATCTGCCGTTGCATGCTCTGAGAGAACCTGACAGAAGACGCGATTTTATCATACAGAATATACGTATATCCTATCTGCCGTCTGCGACTGTGCTTACGTTCCGCCTGGAAAACCCGCGCAGGGTTTCGAGCATTGCCGCATTCGGAAATCCCGACGGCAACGACTGGCAGGTCGATTACGAGATCCGGGATATACGGGGAATCTATCGCGACGCCCGTATCTATCTTGAGGCAAACGCATCAATTGAAAATTTAAAATCCGAAAAAGCCGATATCCTGCACCTGACCTCGGAGTTCTTCTACCGGCCGGGCTTCCCGGAGCAATCTCACTTTTACTTAACCGAGGGTGGGTCGATTACGGTCAGACCATTCGGCCTGCAGCATCTCACGGGATTACATCAATTCCCCAATGTTATACTCTATAATTCCGGCGATATAATCGAAGGGCTCAACATTATTCACCCGTATCTTTTCTATGTGAACGGCTGCAGATCGATCGTTGTAAATTATTGGTTAAGAGAGCCCAGGTCGGCGAAATGGTTTAATGAAAATATCTATTCGAATCTCTCAGTCGAACAACCATTTATCGGGGCTTTCCACGAAGCACAAAAAATCCTCATTTCCACGCCGGAATACTCACATCCCCATTTCTGGGCCTCCTTTTATATTTTTTCTCCATAATTTTTTGTTATACGTATTGACAAATTGAATAAATAGTTGTATTTTTAAAAACGCTCAAAACGCTCATTTTAATAAAGGTTAAAAGATGCAATTTCGACACATTTTTGCCATATTCATTTCCGCTTTCATTTTCTTTGACGGGATAGTATCGGCACAGGAAACTCCACGCACAGGTACCATCACGGGAAAAGTAATAAACACCGTGACACGCGAACCGCTTATCGGTGCAAATATCGTCATACTTGATACAACGCTGGGTGCGGCGACCAATACGGAGGGACGATTTACAATTCCGAACGTTCCGATTGGAACATACGTACTTCGTGCTTCGATGATCGGATTTTCATCATCGGTTAAAACCGATATTGTGGTTTCAAC
>SLQE01000130.1 GCA_007131635.1 Bacteroidota bacterium
GATATTGTCCATCCATCGAAGACAAGATCAATCGGTTTGCAGATCGGGAACGCCATCAGATCTTCCTTGAACCCGAAGGCTACGAAGATAAAACCGTGTATGTAAACGGATTCTCAACAAGCTTACCGGAGGAAATACAGCTTGAAGGATTACGAACAATTCCCGGTCTTGAAAATGTCGAGATGCTTCGCCCGGGTTATGCGGTTGAATATGATTTCTTTCCGCCCCATCAGCTAAACTTTACACTTGAGACAAAGCTTGTCGAGGGATTATATTTTGCCGGACAGATAAACGGAACATCCGGCTATGAAGAAGCCGCTGCACAGGGACTTATTGCCGGTATCAATGCAGCACACAAAATAATGGGTAAGGAGCCGTTTACTTTAAAACGATCCGAAGCATATATCGGAGTGCTCATCGATGATCTTATCAATAAAAGTACGCTTGAACCTTATCGTATGTTCACTTCGCGCGCCGAACACAGATTGCTGCTGCGACAGGACAACGCGGATCGTCGGTTAATGCAGGCGGGATATAAACTCGGATTGATCGATGAATCGACATATCGTAATCTCGTGCAAAAAGAAAAGCTGATCGAAGAGTTGAATTCCTATCTTCAACTGACAAACATTCGGCCGGATGTAATCAATCCTTTCCTTGAAAAGATCGGTTCGAGTACGGTGTTACATTCCGAACGACTGATCCAACTACTGAAGCGACCGGAGTTAACGATTGAGAATCTGCTCATGCTTATTTCGGTCAACGAAAATGGAAGTGTAGAAAAATTTCTCTCCAGAAAAGATGTACTCGAACAAGTCGAGATAGAAGTGAAGTACGATGGCTACATTAAACGTCAGTATGATCAGGTTGCAAAGTTTGAACAGTACGAAGACATGATCATACCGGCATCGTTTGACTATTCCAGGCTCACCTCTCTTTCTGCCGAAGGCAAAGAAAAACTGATCAAAGTGAGGCCGCACTCCATTGGTCAGGCATCACGCATCAGCGGTGTCACACCCGCAGATATCTCGGTCTTGATGGTCTATATGAGAGGGTGATTTTTATACGGGTCGTATAAGTTACTTTTAATACCCCTTCTCATCTCTTAAATCTTTTCATCAAAAATTCCAATTTAATGTTTCACGTGGAACTGCGCCTGCGTATAATATTGTTTTTATTGGGTTTATAGCCCGACTTCGCGCCCTGACCACTTTACCGAAGTAAAGTGGTCATTGTATGATATTTCTGTAACACCGGTTTATATACGTTTTAAACTGGTAGTTTTTGCAACTATTATTTTTGTGATTCGTATAATATGCCAACGAATCCTACAGAACAAACATAATGGAGATTTTTTATGAAGGGAAGCGAGTACATTATCATTCCGACTATCATTGTTTCCTTATTACTTATTTCTTGTTCACCTGCGCCTGTATTTAGATTAGCGCCGCAGGCGGAAAATACGACTTTTTATTACGGCACCGAATATGTACAATCCGATAAGGATGATATTCTTGTATCATTAGCATATTACAGACATACAGAAAATCTGATTGCATTCGATATCGAAATAGTGAATTATTCAACGCAAACAGTTCGCGTGGCACCGGAATATTTTTATATTACCGCATATAACGGTCCGCCGTCGCATCCCGATGCAAAAGCGATCACTCAGATGTCTGCTATTGATCCGGAAAAAAAGCTTATCGAGCTTGATAAGAAACAATCAAGAGAAAAAGCGAGCGAAAGAACAAATCTGGCGTTATACGCAACCGGTGATGTGCTCTCCCTGGCATCCGAGCTTGCAAGCATCGGCGATGACGCAACCCATAGAGACCGGGAAGAAGCTCGCCGTGACAGGATCGAAAGACGGGCACTAAGGGCAGATCAAAGATATAATCACCAAACCGAGATGCATTCCATAGCGGCACGACGAATTAGTTGGGAGTACGACACGTTACGCAAAACCGACCTGTTACCGGATCAACACATTCGCGGATTGGTATACGTACCGGGTAAACCCGATGCGCGATATTTCGAGCTGGTACTACCGGTCGGTAATACCGAGCATCGCTTTATCTTCCGCCAGCGCAGATTCGATGCGTGAAGGTAAACTGCACTTTGTTTGATTGTGAATGTAGTCATAAATTTGTACCTTAATCTCAATTACACGAAAATTCTGAGTGATTGAGAAATGAAATCAAAGCTGCAAAAAATACCGGATCATGAAATCAATAAACAATATACCAGACCTGCATTTCAATTAACATAAGGAGATGCAGGTTTTGAATAATGCGGATTCATCATTTTCCTCAAAACAAATCTTCCTGAATGCGTGCCTGAAACACGAATTTGAGGTATCTGATTCCCGTATTCGGCTCCTTGAAAATTACGTATCCCTTCTGTTAACGCATAACAGATCGCTCAACCTTATCTCCCGGAAGGATGAAGAGAGAATCTGGACGAATCATATCCTCCACTGCACGAGTTTAATATTTTATCGAAAATTCCCGGCTAAAGGTAACGTTCTGGATCTCGGTACCGGAGGCGGGTTACCGGGCATCGTTTTTGCCGTCTTCAATCCCAGGCTACAATTCACACTACTGGATTCGACCCGAAAGAAAATCGAAACGGTAAAATCAATCGTGGATGAATTGCATCTCGAAAACGTCCGGACTGTTTGGGGAAGGGCGGAAGAAATAGGAAGACAATCCGGGTATACCGGTACATTTGATATTGTCGTCGCGAGAGCGGTTGCCTCTCTTGATAAACTTGTTACCTGGGCAAAACCGTTCCTGAAACCCCCTGTTCATGGTCAAAAACGAGTAGAAAACGGGATCCCGATACGATCGCTCGTTGCTTTTAAAGGGGGGGACCTGGCAAAAGAAATAGAACAAACTAGAAAAACGAGAGACGTGAAAAAGATCGACTCCCTTATAATTAACCCCCAAGAGCAGAAACGGATAGTGATAGTTTGTTACCGGTAACCCGCAATCACTATCTGTTTCTGCGTTCATCGGACCTACAGACCCCTGATGATTCCCTCTATAACAGATTTACAATTTCTTCGCTTAATGGTGATGTATTCGACGGAAATACGTGAGTCAATTCACCCTTCTCGTTGATAAGGTATTTATAAAAATTCCACTGCGGTTCGGTGGAATTCCATCCGTTCATCGACTCGTCTGTCAGCCACATGAAAATCTCTTGTTTATCATCGCCGCGAACGGAAACCCGCTCGGTGAGCGGAAAGGTCACACCGTAGTTTTTCTGGCAAAACTCTGCAATTTCCTCGTTTGAGTCGAACTCCTGCCGGAAACTGTTCGACGGGAACCCGATGATCACAAGATTGTCTTTGTTTGTATTATGTAGCTCTTCGAGTCCCTCATACTGCGGAGTGAATCCGCACTTCGACGCTACGTTGACGATCAGTATCTTCTTACCTTTAAAATCATTAAAATCTATTGTGGAGCCGTCAATCGCGGCAATCGAGAAATTATAAATTGATTGGCTGCTTTCTGCTCCTTCGGGACGTTCAGCTGAACCAAAGCAATTAAATGAAAAGAATGTCAATGTTAATAGTACCGCCAGAATATAGGATTTTTGCATGGTAAGACTCCTTATGTAATAGGTTGCTTTATTTTTTCTTTTAATAACACCCTTTGTCTTAAATAAATTTCATAAAAAATTGCAGATATAAAAAAAAAGTCTTATAATTTTAAAGTTATCGCTCGTCTGAACTAGTCCGGTCTATTTCAAAACCAGGAATGTTTAAGAGAGGAATAATACTATGAAAAATCCAAAAATTCTGCTCATCATTGTTATTTTATCGTTATTTGTTATCGTCACGCTCCAAAATACCGAGATAGCTAGGTTCAAGATTCTATTCTGGACCGTAGATATGTCACGCATCATATTTATATATCTATCGGTTATTGTCGGATTCATCACCGGTTATATTGTTGCGAAGATCACCGGTGGAAAATCCCTTAAAATTGAAGTAAGTGATGAAAAGAAAAAAGAGTGAATAGTCCGTTAATTTTTCATTTCTTAAGAAATCCGGGTTCCTGACTATCGACCACCGGAAAGGTAGGCCAGATTCATCAGAGCGTAAAAATATTGAAGCGAATACCGTGCAGAAGGTGGTTTTTGAGGCGGATCAACACCTATTACAATTAACCTAATTACTTCACTATATGGAAGGTACAAAAATATGTCAATGATGCAGGAATTCAAGCAATTCGCCATGCGCGGTAATGTTATCGATATGGCTGTCGGTATTGTTATCGGTACCGCATTCGGTCGTATCGTAAGCTCGTTCGTTTCGGATGTTATTATGCCTCCGATAGGTATGCTGGTCGGCGGAGTGGATTTCAGTGAGCTGTTATATACCTTACAGCAGGCGACTGAAGAAACCGCCGCAGTGACAATTAATTACGGCTTATTTATTAAAACCATTATTGATTTCATAATAATTGCATTCGCGATATTTATGGTCATTAAAGGAATTAATAATATGAAGCGAAAGGAAGAGGAGAAACCCGCCGCGCCGCCCGCACCGCCGAAACAGGAAGTGCTGCTTGAAGAGATCCGGGATCTTCTCAAGACAAAATAATGCTCGTATCAGTTGTTTAAGCTTTACATAATAAGATTCAATCCGCAGCGACATCGCTGCGGATTGAATATATAAATCTTTACAACTTCTATGGAATCAGCCAAACCCGACATCACCATCCGGCAACTCAGCAACCACGATGAGTACCTTCAGTGCCTTCGACTTCAGCACGAGACCTGGGGAAGGAATTTTACGGAGGTTGTTAGTCCCGCAATTCAAATGGTCTCACAAAAATTAGGAGGAGTAACGGCGGGAGCTTTCGACCAATCGGGTAAACTTATCGGATTTGTCTTCGGAATGACCGGCCTGAAAGACGGTGAACCTGTGCACTGGTCGGACATGCTTGCGGTGAAACCGGAATGGCAGGGGAAAGGGATCGGTCGCAGACTAAAACTTTTCCAGCGTGATGAAGTCAGAAAACTCGGCATCTATGTGATGTACTGGACGTACGATCCTCTTGAGGCCGGAAACGCACACTTGAATATTAAGTGTCTCGGTGCCCGGATTGTTGAATATGTCGTAAATATGTACACTACAAATGAAGGCAGTACACTCCATGCAGGACTCGGGATGGACCGGTTTATTGTGCAATGGGATCTTCGTGAAGATCGTTTGGGACGTGATTTACCCTCACCTGATGAGATGTCGGCACCCATTATTAATACGGACAAACATGGACAACCGGTAGAGAGTGATTTTTTAGACCGACCGGTGGTACGGGTTGAGATTCCGGTGAACATTCAAATAACAAAAACGGAATCGTCCGAGACAGGATTGAAATGGCGATTGAATACACGACGGGTGTTTCAACATTACCTCGCACATAACTACAGTATAGATAATTTTTGCAGAGATAATTCTCTGAACAGATGTTTTTACATTTTGATAAAACCCGGAAATCCGTGAAATTCAGTCAAATCAGTATCATTAGCCTTCAATATTGAATTACCATGCTGATTCTCAAACAAATCATACTACGCGAAATACATCTACCTCTTATTGAACCGTTTACCATTTCATCCGGTACGCAGGACGTGCGTAGGATAATGCTCATCGAAGTGACAGACGCGGACGGCAATACCGGTTGGGGTGAATGTGTCGCACAGGAATATCCAAACTACTCTCCCGAAACCATAGATACGGCCCGGATTGCGATAAAGCACTGGATCGCACCGCGAGTTCTTGGCCGGACATTTTCGGGTCCGCAGGACATTTTCCCGCTTCTTCAGCAGGATATACGCGGTCACCTTATGGCAAAAGCCGGAGTTGAAATGGCGGTCTGGGAGTTATCAGCGCGGAAACAAAAGATGTCCCTTTCGAAACTTCTGGGCGGGACACGTGAATCAGTTGAAACGGGGATATCGCTCGGTATCCAAAAATCTCCCGAAATACTGATTGCGAAAATTAAAAATGCGGTTGATGAAGGATACCGCAAAATAAAGATGAAGATCAAACCGGGAGAGGATGTTGATTATATCCGGCGGGTA
>SLQE01000152.1 GCA_007131635.1 Bacteroidota bacterium
ATCCCTCCCTCTCCGCGTAGTTCTAAAGCTCTCGTTTTCTCAAAAATTGATTCGTGAAACGAGAACTTTTTCTTTTACACGAGGGATCACCGGAGCGAAGCGGAGGTCATCCCTCCCTCTCCGCTCTACTACGCTCCGCCAAATAGCGGCGGAGCTTCGTAGAGCAAGCTCCCTCCTGTTGATACATTAAACGTAAAAAGTAGATTTTTTCTTTAAATATCTAAATGATGGAACACAGATGACACTGATTGGAATGATTTACACTGATTATAATCTGTGACGATCACGTGCAATTCTCCCAACGGGATACCTTCGGTATGTGTTATCTGTGTTCCAGCTACTTTACCACGGCAAAATCAATGGCATTTTTGTCCCATACAGGCATTGTATTCAGTACATCAATTACCTCCGCCGGCGTTTTCACAAATCGCCACATGTCATTGTGCCTGCCATTCATAAAATTTTCGGATATACACCGCTTGAACATTTCCTGTAACGGATCATAGAAACCATTGGTATTTAAAATTACTATCGGCTTTGTATACAGACCTAATCTCTTTAAAGTTATTGCCTCAAGCAGTTCTTCCATCGTTCCCGTCCCTCCCGGCAGTGCGATCAGACCGTCGGTGTTTTCAAGCATGGCGTGCTTTCTTTCGTGCATTGTATTTACGACCACCAGATCAGTTAATCCTGAATGCCCCCATTCGAGGTTATTCATAAAATGCGGTATAACTCCTGTAATTTTTCCCCCATTTTTCAGCATAGTATCGGCGAGAATTCCCATTAATCCGACTGCACCGCCACCGCATACGACTTCATAATTGTTTTGAACGAGTAATATTGCGAGCTTCTCAGTTTCACGGAAATAATGTTCGCGTATTTTCGAACTCGATGCACAATAGATTGCAATTCTTTTCATAAAATTTTTATAATTAATGCAATATCATCCCGAAGATCACATAAAACACCGTTGCTGCAATTGCCGCTACCATCGCATAGGGGAGTTGGGTCCTCACATGGTCGATGTGGTCGCTTGCCGCAGCCATTGAAGAGACCAGCGTCGTATCTGATATCGGCGAAACATGGTCACCGAACACACCGCCGCCCAGCACCGCAGCAAGACTGAGCGGTAAACTCACGTCCATAATTAGCGCGGTCGGCACGGCTATCGGAACCATAATTGCAAATACCCCCCAGCTTGTGCCGGTTGAGAAGGCGATAAAAGCGGAGGTAATAAATATTATGGCCGCCACATAAGTAGGTTGTACAAAATCATCGGCAATCGATGCCACATACACACCGGTTCCCAGCTCTCTGCTGGTATCACCTATAGCGAATGCAAGAGTCATCACTATCGCAAGAGGCATTAAACCACCGATCCCCTTCAGTGACAGATCGAAGACTTCTCTGAAACTTAGTATTCTTTGCCATACCGGAAGTATCCCCGCAACTGTAATCGCCGCAATCACCGACCATAATACCGAAGTCGATCCCGTTCCGGCAGTTATATTTCCGTCGCCGGTAATGTATAATCCGACCGGCATCATTATTATCATCGCCAATACCGGCAGTATCATATTCACCGCGCGGTACGGGATGTTACTTTTTGCCTCAATCGATGTAATATCATCGGACACCATTGGTACCGCTCCGTCGGCAATAGTTTTTCCCGTCGTTCTTGCGCGTTCCTCGGCTTTTTTCATGGGTCCGAAATCTTTAAACGTTACGATAATAAATGCAACCATAAGAATAACGAAGATCGCATAGAAATTGAACGGAATGCTCTCAATAAACACCTGAATCGGTCCCTCCACCTCTTCCAGTTCGAGCAGACCGATCACATACGCACCCCAGGCATTCAGCGGGATAAGCACACACTTCGGTGCCGAGGTAGAATCAAGAATGTAAGCAAGTTTCTCACGCGATATACGCAGACGCTCGAACAGTGGCCGGGATACCGAACCCGCGATCAGACAACAAATGCTCGATTCAATAAATATTATAAACCCGATAATGCCGGAGAGACTCGCCGCACTTCGCGGGGTTCGGGCAAGATTTCTGTTCTGCACCCATTCGACAAAACCGTTGACACCGCCGCTTCGCTGGGTTAATGTGATAAGCGCACCTATCAATGCACAAAAAATTATTACCCTGGTGTTACCCGGACTTTGAAAAACATTTACTAAAGACTCGATACTATTTGCGAGTCCCGCAAATATATTCCAATCCGAGAGTATAACCCAACCGGCAAAGATACCGAGAAACAGTGAAATGAAAACCTGGCGCGTCGCTATAGCAAGGACGATTGCCAGAAGCGGGGGAATGATAGAAAGCCAACCGTAGTCCATTGATGATTGATTATTTGTTATTGTTTATTGATCGTTTTTTAAGCACCACTCCGCCTCTCTTTCCGGTAAAAACTCCGTCTTCAATTGCCGCTATGCCGTTTACAAATACGTAATCGAAACCTTCCGCCAGACGATTCGGTTCTTCATACACAGCGGTATCACGAACGGCATCGGGATCAAATATCACCAGATCGGCGATAAAATCCGGTTTGATAAATCCGCGGGGATTATCGATCGCGTCATATCCAATGGTGCTTGCGGTGAGTCCGGTCATCTTATGAATAGCTTCTTCAAGCGTGAGAAGATTCTTTTCATTGACATACTTCCGGATGATCCGTGCGAAGGATCCGTATCCGCGCGGATGATGCATGGTGGGACTACCGTCGGAACAGATCATGACGTAAGGATCGATCATAAAGCGTTCCATAACATCGTCATGCATGACGAAGTATGCAGCGCTCGCACCGCGCAACCCGATATCATCGATGAGAACATCTTCGAACGGTTTATTTAATTGTTCGGCAACTTCGGCAAGCGTCATTCCTACCCATGGCTCTGTACCGAACAAAGTCGCTTCCGGACCGTTACGAAGTGCGATACGGTTACGAAGATAATCAGCGAGTTCATCTCTTCTCGTCTTTACAACCTTTTCATACTCGTAGGGCGGTTTTACCCAATCGGGGAAAACAATCCCGATGCCTGTATAGCTGGCGGTGTATGGATACAGGTCTGCCATAACCCGGAGTCCTTTTTCACGAGCCGCCTCCATCTGTGCAAGTATATCCTCTGCGCGCGATGCATCTTTTCCGTAAGTAATTTTAATGTGTGAAACCTGCACCGGACAATCCGCTTTCAATCCCTGTGTGAGTAATTCTTCAAGAGCTGACTCGATTTTATCATCATCTTCGCTTCGCATATGACTCATCACTAATCCGCCGTGTCGTCCGACAGGTTTCGCGATTGCAACCAGTTCATCCATGCCGGCGAGACTTCCGGGCTCATATTCCAATCCTGTCGATAACCCGAAACAACCCGCCTCCATAGCAATATCGACCAACTGTGCCATGCGATCGAGGTCATCCGTGCTAACTTCGGTCCGATAATCCACCCCTGTCAATCGTCGAACCGTGCCATGCCCCACAAAAATCCCGATATTAACACCCGGTTGAATATGGTCAACTTCATCCATCCATTCGGATATATTTCCGGTCATCGGACTTGATCCGTCCTGACCGAGTGTAATCGTGGTAACACCCATCGCGAGAAAATTTTCGAATCCGGGAGTGGTCAACGGATCGCCGTGTGCATGCGCATCGATAAAACCCGGTGCAACGACTTTCCCGGCAGCATCGATTATCTCACGCGCATCGATCTTTTCAATGTCTACTTTTCCCACATGCACAATCATATTTTCTTTTATAAGCAGATCTGCTTTATATGCCCTGCTCCCGGTCCCGTCAATAATCTCACCTCCACGAATCAAAATATCATATGTATCCTGATAAAGTGCATTATCCCCGCACGATATCAACATCATTATCATTGCGAACCTCAGCATCAAAGGAAAAAATATCTTCAATCTCATAAACCCATCCATTCGTAATTCGTAACTCGTAATTCGTAATTCATAATTCACTCCCCTCCCAGCCACCCGGGACCCCTGACAACCCTGCCCGGCATCGCACCGGTGTGTTCACCGTCCCGAAGTACCTGCGTGCCGTTGACGAAGACATGATAGACTCCCGCAGCATATTGATGAGCATCCTCAAATGTTGCATTGTCAATGATAGTTTCAGGATCGAACACAACGATATCGGCATAATAACCCTTGAGAAGCGAGCCACGACGGTCAATGGATAGTATCGAAGCGGGAAAGGAGGTTAGTTTTCTGATAGCTTCCTGAAGCGATATTAGTTGTTCTTGTCGCACATATTTGCCGAGCAAACGTGCGAAATTTCCATACGCCCGGGGATGCGGATTCGACTCAAGAAACTCACCCTCGGGTGCCATAGAACCGGCATCGGAGCCGTAGGTCACCCAGGGAAGTGTGATCTTTTTTCGGACATTCTCTTCCGACATAAAAAAGTAAACCACTCCCACTCTGCTTCCATCTTCGATTACCAGATCCATCGCCGTTTCCTCCGGGGATTGTCCCCGCATCTCGGCGATTTCCGCAAGCGATTTGCCTGTCAGATGGCGAAGCTCCTCATTTCTGAAACCCCGTAACAGAACGTTTTCCGCCGAGCCAGAAGCAAGATAAAGGTTTTCCCATTC
Organism: Bacteroidota bacterium; assembly: GCA_007131635.1. Taxonomy (GTDB): domain Bacteria; phylum Bacteroidota; class Ignavibacteria; order T3Sed10-11; family T3Sed10-11; genus T3Sed10-11. The sequence goes on from SLQE01000152.1 coordinate 4,623, forward strand.
ATCTGACGGGGTGGTCATTTCACGTTTCACACGTTCGCGAATTTCAGGGTCGCGCAGGCGTTCCACCCACTGATCATACCCACCTTCCTGCACCCAGGGCGGCATTGCCGCATCGAGCCCGGTTGCACCTGCAGTGTAGGTATACATATCGGCGGTAATTGGTAATCCATCGCCACGTGCTGTTTCAACCATGTCGATCACTATATCGAGCTTATGGAAGTTGTCCTCACCGGCGGCTTTCAGGTGATATATGTGTGTGTGCACACTCGACTCGCGGGCGATGGTCAACAGTTCTTCAATTGATTCGACAAATCTGTTCCCCTCGCTGCGGATGTGGGATGTAAAAATTCCGCCGTATTCGGCAGCAACTTCAGCGAGAGCGATCAACTCATCGGTGTCGGCATAAAGACCCGGAGTGTATATTAATGCAGATCCTACTCCAAGGGCACCTTCCTCCATTGCCTCGCGGACAAGCCGGCGCATGTGTTCCATTTCATCAGCGGTCGGTTTACGGTTTTCATAACCGAGGACATTTATTCGCACCGTCGAAGCCCCCACAAGCGATGCCACATTCGGAGATACGCCACGATTTGTGAGATATTTAAGAAACCCGACCAGGGTTGTCCATTCTATTTCCATATCGTACCTCTCCGCCATTTGTTGACGCATAACCTCATTGACCGGCCCCATGGTGAATCCTTCACCGAACACTTCAAGCGTTACACCCTGTCGTATATTACTTTGAGAGCGCCCGTCCCTGATAAGCGGATCCGCGGCCCAGCTTAATATGTTAATAAAGCCGGGGGCAACGGCAAGATCCGTTGCGTCTATCTCTATTCTGCCGCGCAAATCACCTAGCGGACCTATTGCACTGATGGTATCTCCCGAAATTGCGATATCGGATACAAACGGCTCCCCGCCACCTCCGTCGTATATCGTACCGTTCCGGATGATCACGTCGGCATCGTATCGCTGTGGCGTACATGAAAATGAAAGTAAAATGATGAGAGGTAAAAAGATTATAAGATATGCACGCATGTACGAAATCTCCTTTTTGTAATCAAGTTGAGGGCTTCATCGAATTTGTTTTATCGGTGAGCTTTTTTTATAAGCAGAGAAAACTATAGTAATAATATGATGTTTTATTATTATATACAAGTAGTCTGCGGTTTTTTTCGTTTGAATTTATACTATGTTATCGGTATCTTGTACTATTGATTTAAAAATCAATATCTATTGCCGTTTCGATTAAATAATATTTCATTTCTTTCCACACCGCACGCAGACTTCGACTCCGCTCAGTCTGACACGGCGCGCGGGGGATGTCATACTGAGCGGAGTCGAAGTATGACAATCTGCTATGTAAATGACGCAGTACAACAGCGTGCGGGCTGTCATCCCGAGCGGAGTCGAGGGATGATAGCGAGGGTATCTGCGTCATTGGCAGCGGAGTCGAAGGATGTATAAGAGGATAGTAA
>SLQE01000140.1 GCA_007131635.1 Bacteroidota bacterium
GGGAAGATATGCTCGAGAAGCGAAATGAGTACGAGTATTTGTGTTCTGATGAACCCCGTTGGACTACGGATATCCGCAAAGCCGTACATATTTTTACCGGTCCGCCCAATGAAATGTCGGTCTCGTATAATTCATATCTTGGTTGTTATTTCGCGATTCATTCACTTGATATCACAGGCGTTGCGGTCGCGCGGACGGCGCCGAAACCCTGGGGGCCGTGGAGTGAGCCGGTACCGCTGCTAACCGTACCGACTGATCACCCGAAACCGATGCCGTATCCGCGTTTAATTTACGCCGCAAAAGAGCATCCGGAGCTTGCCGAACAGGACGGCAGGGTAATCTATTTTACCTATATAGAATTTGAAGAATATTTCCCGCATCTGATCGAAGTCACTTTTGCATAAACGGTTTGTTCACGATAACTATATTTTTATTAAATATTACATGGAGTCATAATGATACCCGTTGTAACCGATCTTAGGAGTTCACCGATGGTTCACAGATTCGGTGATGTATTCAATCCGCCGGGCCTGACAAACTTTCTCGGATGTGTACAGAGCGATATCGATATATTCGGGATACGCAGTCTCAATTTTCCTCCGTTTGCGTGTTCCGATACAGTTACTGCCAACCTTTATATCAATCATACTTTTTTCCCTTCCACGGGTGCACCGATTACTTTTACCTGGTACCCCGACCGCATCGAGAGAGAAGCGGAGTATGATGGTCTGAAACTGAAAACGGTAACAGCACTTGCCATACAGGCGTCTGCGGTTATGACAGAATTATCAATTCAAAATGCAAGTGCCGTAAAAAGAGAGGTTGTTATAAAATTAGGTTTACGCGGCGGGGTTACAAAGTCCGTCTCTTCGTGGAATCAACCGCTGCCCCCGGTAGAAACCGATAACGACATTCAACTCGATCACCGCCGGAACGCTTTGTTGTTCACTGCCAGGCATAGTACGGCATGTCTACTGCAGGGAACATCGAAAAAACCCGATACTCTTTATCAAAACGGATTGATATTTACATTCAAGCTTCAACCGGGCGAGATATGGGATCTATCATACGTCAATGCAGTAGGTGAGAATGCCGGTGAAGTGCAGCGAACCTTCGATGGTTTGATAGCAAATGTACCCGGGAATATCGAAGATGTCCGAAAATACTGGAACGACGAATTACGGGCGGTCTTTACTCCGGAGAACGATCGTTATTCGGGTTATCTCCCGACACTTGTTACCGACGATAAAGACATTCTTAAACTTTATCATATTGGTATGCTGGGCGTTATTTATTTCAAGCGTGATAATCCATACTCGGTATACGGTCGTGCGTATGATACGCTCATGCCGCGGTACTGGCAAACGGTCACGTTTCTCTGGGATTACAGTCTGAGTTCTCTTGTCCACGGATTGCTCGATCCGGCGGTTATGAAAAAATATCTGGAGCTCTGGATGGGTCTCGATATCCATAAACATTTCGGAACGGAATACCTCACGGGAGGCGGTGTCGGACCGTGGTATTCGGTAAATGATTTTGCAATGAGCGGAATCGCACGGGATTACCTCAGATGGACGGGAGATGCTGACTGGCTTGAGAAGACTATCGAAACCCCTGACCGTGAATCGATTCGGGTCAGTGAATATCTTCATAAATACGCTACCAACTGGAACAGATTTAAAACAAAAACCGGCCTTGCCGATTACGGCGGACTGAACAACCTGCTTGAATGCGTTAACACCTATGTGCATCAGGTCGCAAGCCTGAACGCCGCAAATGTTTTCAACATGAGATTCGCCGCCGGAATACTTGAGATGAAGGGCGACAAAGAAAGCGCGCAAAAATTAACCGGTGAAGCCGCGAAACTGGTCGATACCATTCAGCAATTATATATTAAAGGGAAGGGTTACTGGGGTTCATTATTCCCCGACGGCAGGCTGGTCGAAATACGGCATTGTTATGATCTTCTGACAATTCTGAATACATTACAGGACGATCTGTCGGAGACACAGAAAGACGAAATAACCGGATTTTTCAGGCGTGAGATGCAATCACCTGCCTGGATGTATGCACTCTCACGCGACGATGACGATGCGATGTTCAGCGTACGGCCGGATCACCAGTGGACCGGTGCTTATCCTGCCTGGCCTCCGCAGACAGCACTCGGTCTGTACCGTATCGGACGCGCCGACATAGCTTTCGATTGGCTGAAAGGACTTTCAAAATCGGCAAACCAGGGTCCGTTCGGACAGGCACACTTTGCGGAATCGGTCATTGCACCCGAAGACGGCGGCGCCCGGAAAGCCCCGCCCGATATGCCGTATATTACCGACTGGACATGCTCGTCAAGCGGGAGCTGGGTAAGCGTGATCATCGAAGGTCTGTTCGGAGTACATGCAACGGTGCATAAAGGGATCACGGCCTCGCCTCAATTCGGGAAGTTCGATGCAAAAGCAGAATTGCAAAATCTAAACTATCAGGGAACCCAATATACCGTGACGAAAAAGGGGCTCACGAAACAATAACTCTATGAAACGATTCTACATTTTTGTAATAGCTGTCTTTATATCATTCGGGTATTGTACTATGCAGCACGATGAAGATGATAAAATAATAATGAAGGACGATCGGTTCAGCAATTTTTATGATGAACTGAAAGGTACGGAAGATTCAGCGAGAAAAGCTGAATTAGTCGAATCATTCATTTCTTCTCTCGACGCAACAAATTATCCGGTACTGGAAAACGATACGACTGCCGTGTTTTTATATCGATATAGTAACGGTAGTATATCGGTATTGAGCGATCTGACTGATATGGCGGAAGCCATACCGATGGAACGAATTCCCGGCACCGATCTGCACTATACCCGAGTCTATGCAAAAGCGGATGCCCGGATTGAATACTTTTTTATTATAGACGATCAACAATTGCCGTTTCCCGATCCGTTGAATCCGCATCGGGTTAACTACACGGTGTGGACCGCATCCGAACTCGCAATGCCGGCATATAAACGCGAGCCGATCTTCGAGCCTTTTCTAACCGGTGAACCGGGCGGTTATGACAGGGTTATTCGACATACTTTGGATGGTACAGTTATGGGATATTCTCATCTCATACACGTGTATCTTCCTGTGAATTATGAGGAAAGTGAAACCCGTTATCCGGTACTATACTTTCAGGACGGAAGCGATTACATCGAATCCGCGTACGTACCGCACGTCCTCGATATGCTGATTCAACAGAAAAGGATCGAGCCGGTCATTGCCGTGTTTGTTACGCCGCCGAACAGGCATCAGCCGGATGTACCAAACCGGATGACGGAGTACGGAATGAATGAAAACTATGTCTCCTTTTTTACAGATGAACTTGTCTCATTTATCGATGCAAGGTATCGGACAATACAAGAACCGGGAAAGCGGATCGTTGTCGGTGACTCATACGGCGGACTTATATCGCTGTATATCGCATTCGAGCGGCCCGATGTATTCGGAACCGCATACAGTCAGTCGGGATACGTTTCATTCCAAAATGATAAACTTATCCGCCTTATAGAATCGTCGTCTTTGAAACCGGTTCGTTTCTATGTCGATATAGGAATATACGAGCGAAATGTGGGTTCTCTCTTCTTACCTGCGGATGAAACTGATTTTCTGGAAGGGAACCGAAGGCTGAAAAAAGTATTGGAGGAGAAAGGATATGATTTTATCTATAAAGAATATCCCGAAGGACACACGTGGGGAAACTGGAGAAGACACCTGATCGACATACTTGAAGATTATTTCGGTAAATGAAAACCTGAAGGGAATCACACACATGCGATTCGGAATGGACTTTGGAGGGACCAACATAAAACTGGCAATATTCACCGGGGACGGCGAAATGGTCACGTTTGATGAGATTCCGACAATGAAGCTTATTAAAAACGGCAATATAATCGACGGATTGGTTGAACGGGTTACGAAGTTTACCGGAGGATATTCACTCGATGCAGGCGGACTTGCCGTTAAGGGTATGGTCGATACCGGAAAGGGTACGGTTGAAGACGACATCGGTGCCGGTAGATTATTAGCGGGGAAGAATGTTCAAAAAATATTTTCCGATGCTTTAAAAATTCCTGTTGCCATGGACAATGACGCCCGTTCGTATGCGTGGGGGGAATATTTATTCGGAGCGGGAAAAGGAAGCAGGGTCATGGTTTGCATGACGCTGGGTACGGGTATCGGATGTTCACTTGTTCACGGAGGGAAACCGTACGAAGGAACCGATCCGTTGAGCGGACTGCTCGGGGGACATATCACGATCGACCGGAACGGCCCTGAATGTCCATGCGGAAGCCGGGGGTGTCTTGAATTATATTGTTCCGCAACAGCGCTGACAGAAAAGATCCGTACGATGCATCCTGAACTGAATTCCGATGATATCTTACCCGATTTTTTCAAAGCCGTTCTTGAAAAAGGAAATCCCTATACGCGATTACTTCGGGAATTTCAGGAGAATCTCGCGCTCGGAATTGTAAATGTCATACATGCGTACGGACCTGATACCGTCGTGATCGGAGGAGGAGTCATGAAGAGCCATGAAGTCATTTTGCCGGATGTAATAGAAATTGTTCATAAACGGGCGTGGACCTTTCCCCGAAAAAGCGTGAAGATAGCTGCATCGAAACTCGGTAATAAATCCGCCGTGCTCGGTGCCGCCTTTCATTACACATTACAATAATAATCAGATCTGCAAATTTATTTTTACCCGGAGACCATGAAAAATACGAATACAGAACAACAGCAAAAGTATGATCCCTTTACCTCTTTACTGCCCGAATCAATGTCACGCTTCCCGAGAGGTTTATATAACGCTTTTCCCGCCTTTGCACTAAAGAGCGGTGTCATACATAAGGGGTATGACACACTTGCACGGGTGATTGCAGAGAAATATGTCAACGAAGTGAAAGTTCTCTCAATCGAAGGTTACCATGGTATCGATTGGAACGTTTTACTCCGGCAAATAGAGAGTGAATTACTCAAGCTGAACGTAGATTTTAAAACCTTCGATATCCAATCGTGTCTGCAGGAGGAAAAGGAGATCGATCGGTTGATTCAACCGTTTCTCGGCGGGGACGATCCGCTCTTTGGAAAAAGATTTCCTCTCGGTATCGAAGTATTTTTCGATGCCATGAAGCTTGATGCATTACAAACGGAAATCTCCGTTGCAAAGGATACGGAAGAAAACAAAGTAATAATTGTATGGGGACCGGGCGCATCGTTGGTCGAACTCTGCGATGAAATTTGGTATGCGGATATCCCGAAAGATTGTATCCAGGCCCGTGCACGAAAAGGCGAATTGAAAAATTTTGCAGCCGATACATCAACGACCTTCGGTGATTTTTACAAGAGATCATATTTTATAGATTGGCCCGCATTGAACAGAATAAAAATACGTTTAATGCCTGTGATCGATGTTTTTATAGATGCACAAAACGAGGAGGAACCGGTCTGGATGGATGGAGTCGATTTTCGCAATGCCGTGCGGGAGGTCTCCGAAAACCCGTTCCGCGTAAGACCCTGGTTTATGCCCGGACCCTGGGGCGGAAAATTCATGCAGGGACATATGGACCTTGATCCCGAACAACCGAATTTTGCATGGTCCTATGAGCTTATCGTTCCCGAAAACGGCGTTGTGCTCGAAAAAGACGGACATCGTATCGAGACGAGCTTTGACACACTGATGTATCTTGCAAATCAAAATATTCTCGGAGAGCACGCGGCGAAACTCTTTAAATATGAATGGCCCATCCGGCTCGATTATCTGGATACCGTCGACGGAGGTAATCTGTCAACGCAGTGCCATCCAAGGCCGAAATATATAAAAGAAAATTTCGGTGAATCATTCACGCAGGACGAAACGTATTACATCACAAATTGTAAGCCGGATGCCAGAGTCTATCTCGGATTAACGGATACCTGCGATCCGGATGAGTTCAGGAATGCTCTCGAAAAGTCTCAGACCGAAGGCAGGGAAGTCGATATAGACAAATACGTTTATAGTGTCGGCAGTAAGCCACACGATCTTTTCTTAATACCGAACGGCAC
>SLQE01000191.1 GCA_007131635.1 Bacteroidota bacterium
AACTGCTTGAAGATGTCTCGCTGGATGAGGGGATCCGCAGAACGGCAGGTCGTCGCATGTTTTACGGTTACCTGTTCGGGTTGAAGGAACCGGCGGCGGCGGCTCGGATGATAACGCTGCTGAATGATCTTGAATGTGATGAAGCAAAGGACGGTCAGCTTGCATGGCTTCTTGAACTGTACGGCGGAGAGCTGCATGTCGAAGAGACATTGTCACCGGTCTCGATTGCGTCGGAATTCACTCTTTCAAGCTATCCGAACCCGTTTAATCCTGCTAACGTGATTGAATTCTCTCTCCCCGTCGATGGTATGGTGAATTTGAATGTATACGATATACTGGGACGGAAAGTAACGACGCTCGTCGATGATTTCAGGGAAGCCGGCATGTATCGGGTTGAATTTAATGCCGGATATCTGCCGAGCGGCATGTACTTTACAAGACTTGAAGCCGGCGGTCAATCGTTGATACATCGTATGTTATTGGTGAAATGAAATACGGGAAGTATCGATGAGAAAAACAGGGAATACTATAATCTATGACCGCAGTGACGCTGCCCCGGCAAGAAACGATAAGCATCTGACAGGATAAATATTGTATGCCGGTGTAACGTCTTGAAATAAAATTTTAATTTAACGCAGAGTTCGCAGAGGACGCAAAGGACTTTGGTATCCAATCTCCAATCTCTGACTTCTGATCTCTGACCTCCGACCTCTGCCCTCTGCCTTTTCTTCCCCTTTGTGTTATTTTATAAAAGTAAATGGACAAAATAATCATTTATTATAAACGGGAAAATCCCCCCCCCCCCTAATTCTCAATTTTGCGAATGACGTATTCAAAAACAATTTGTTTTCACAAATATTTTACGGCATACTTTTTGATAGATGGAAATATAGAGCATTCCAGGCTTCACTCCAGTTTACGTGCTAATGTGATATAATTTTGTTATACAGTATACATGGCTTGACTGGTATTTTCCTAAGATCGTTGATGGACCGGGAAAACTAGTGGGTATTACCTTGATGACACCTTTATTAGTTTGAACACTCCGAGAGAAATCGAAGGTTGAAAGAGATGTTGTTGATTTATGCAGGGGCGGAAGGTATTGTAAAGAAAGACGATTGTACATATTTTACTTTTTTATTTGACGATAGAATTACGATACAAGTAAAATTTGCGTGAAGTATTTAATTATATAGACATCCTGAATGAACACTAACTAAATAGCAATTAAGAAATTAGTTAAAAGAACGAAAAAATGAGGATCACTAAAATAATACTAATTTTACTATTAACCCTGTTTATTAATTGTGATAATCCGGTATCGCCGATTAGAAACGGGGAATATGCTTTTGCAATATATTTTTTAGATGATAAGAATTTGAAGATGAAAGACGTCTATGACAAAGATCTGGAAGAATTGAAATTAGCAAGCAAGCCATGGCTTTCAGATAGGGATATTCGCTTTTACGATTGGTCGAGTCATTTGATTTACCTGAAAAAGGATAAAACTCATTTTATCCCTGGTTGGGAAAAGGATAAAAAGCCTAATTTTTTACCTGAAGAATGGGCAGATAAGCCATTTATCGTTACGGCAAACGGCCGCCAGTGTTATATGGGTTATTTTTCTCACATATTTTATTCGAGAATACCATGGATAGCTCCTATGATCTCAGATAGATTTAATAGTACATATCCTCACGATATCATAATGAGTGTTTGGTGGTTCCTATATCACGACGACCCGCAAAACAATCAAAAGGTTAAAAATTCGTTAACTGAAGCAGGACTCTACCGCGGTGGAATCAGTGTTACCTTTGACACGACGGATGCTATCGTTGATTTTGAAAATGCTGATACAAGTACTGTAACCTACAGATTCACTATAACCAACAATGATCAGGATGATTTATATATACTCGATCCTGATAAGACTGGAACAGATTTGTTCCATTGGTATACTAATGGAATAACTTTTATGAATATCGAAACAAAAAGTTTATATGAGCCGAGATGGCGTAAATATGTCGAACCACCTTCACATGACTATTGGTCTCCGGAATGGTTTACAAAATTAAAAAGCGGTCAATCAATCCGTCGAACAGTCGTATTGAAAGGCTATCCCTACTTTCCTGCAGGTGAATACATATTTGAATTTAGATATAGCGGACCAATATTAGGCATGGAAAAAGATGTAAGAGAACATGAAGATAGCCGCTACTGGCTTGGTCCTACACGATCTAACATTTTGGTTTTGGCATTGTATTTGGATGATGCAGATGAATCTTCAATGAAAATAAATAATATTTCCCATAGTCAATTAAAAATGATCCGCAACTATGAACTGCAATCAATTAAGGAGAAATAAAATGATAATAAAAGCATTATTATATACGATAGCACTGCTGTTGTTACAATGCTGTTTAGTTATGGCAATAATTGCGCAACAACAGAATGGTCCCTACAATTGGCCGTTGAAGCCGGGTATGCCGGAATGGAAAGAATTAGAACCACAGTTTGGGGAAATAACGGTGCAGGATATTTAGGGTAGAATTTCAATGAATGTGACTTTGACAATAAATGATCGGTGATTAACAATGAGAAGCAATCGAATCTATTGGTTAATAATTATCCTTTTTATTTCATTAAGTACCGAAGGGTTTGGGAGTGATAAGGAGAGCTTTGTAGAAATAAAATACGGAACCGTGTTAAGGGATCCCATTAATTATTGGAAGCACACTTTCGGTTTTTCAGTTTTTTTTCCTTATTCGGATGATTCAACGTTGTTTTCAGGTGTAGGAATATCCAATAATTCCGGAATATCTTTTGCGGAGGTTACCTTTTACGTCGGAAAATCTATACCAATATCCGACAACATCGATATTTTTCCTTTTATCGGTTTTGGAGATTGGCACATTCCACCCGTATTTACAACATTTGTAATACCTTACGCTACCATTCATTTTGGAGTTAATTTTGAATTTAAGTCTGGAATAGGATTCCTTGGAGTTATTTCTTTTGAACAATTAGTTACCCTGAGTGAACCTCACTATATACCCCCAAGTCTAAAAATTGGAATTAAGTTCTGAAGTGTTAGTATTAGAGGTAATAAGGTTCTATTAATAAGGCGTATCTATGCTACTAAGGTTGATTCTGGAGATAAGGTTTTTGATAATTCATAATTATACCGAAGGTGAGAAAATTGGAATCTATCTGAATTCGTGGTTTCCTATGTCTGACCTCTAACCTCTGATATCTGACAGCTGACCTCCGCCCTCCGCCACTCATCCCGAAAACCGCTTCTTCCTGTTCCTCAGATAATCCACAAACACAAACTCGCCTAATTTATTCAACGATGAATAATACGCCCTCCCGCGGTTTGCTTTGGTGAGGTCTTCTACAAAGTTTACCAGATACGGATCGCGCGCGATCATAAATGTGCTGATGGTGATCTTTTCACGACGGCACTGTACCGCTTCGTCCAGTGTTTTGTTTACGATCTTCGGGTCGAGTCCGAACGGATTTTTATATAACCGTCCCGACGATTCGAACATCGCCGAGGGTTTCCCGTCGGTGACCATAAATATTTGTTTGTTCACATTGCCGCATCGGCGCAATAGCGAACGTGCCATCTGTAATCCCGCCTTTGTGTTGGTGTGATACGGTCCAACCGAGAGAAACGGCAGCTCGCTTAACGACACCAGTTTCGCGTCGTCGCCGAATACGACAAGTCCCAGATAATCCTTCGGGAAACGTTGCCTGATCAACTCCGAGAGCGCAAGGGCAACCCGCTTCGCCGGTGTGATTCTGTCTTCGCCGTACAACACCATACTGTGGCTGACGTCGAGCATGAGTACGGTAGCACAGGAGGAGTTATGCTCCGTTTCGTAGACCTCAAGATCGTCTTCGGTTATGTTGAATTCATCGATACCGTCCCGTTTCATAGCATTGCGGATCGTGGAGGTAAGATCGATGTTGGTAGGTTGGTCGCCGAATCTATATTTTTTAGTTTCGCTGAGGCGTTCGACACCGCTTCCGGTATAGGGCGTCTCGTGCGATCCGTCGGGTCCTTTCTTAAGTGAAGAAAAAATCTCGCGTAGTGCATCGAGCCGCATCCGCTGGACACCCTTGTCGGTGAGTTCGTGAATACCGTCGACTTCTTCGATGATGCCCCGTTCCTTCAGCTCTTCGATGAGTTCATCGAGCGTCATATCTTCATCGAAGATACCGTGCTCTTCGGCGAGCTGCCTGAGCCACTCGATTGCTTCATCCGCGTCGCCGTCGGATTTGACCAGCAGGTAACTGAAAAACGAGATGAGTTCTTCGAGCCGCTGTTCGTCCGTTTGTGAATCGGGCCGCCATTTTGAATATAGAAAACGCATAACCGTACTCCGTTACCTGTAATCGTCGATATCGTACGACCCGCGTCCGGAGAAAATTGTTCCTACCAGATCTTTGTACGACGTTGTATGGCCGATTTCATCTTTTGCAAGGCGCGAATTCTGATGGAGACCGTCAAGCACAAACTCCATTGCCGATGCGAGATCGAATGTATTCTTCTTTTCTATTTTCATATGCTTAAGAACAAGGGCATCAAGTCCGGTTACTTTCAGTAATTCCTTGTGGTATTCATCGATCGTCATATCGTCCGACACCTCAATGCTCCTACCCGATTCAAACCAACTGACAATTTTTTTATATTCATCATCTGTCGTTTCAGGGTTCGGGCGGTTTTCCGGTTCATTCTGGAGCTGCTCGAGATAATCGGATCGCTGCCGCCGGCGCTGTGATTTCTGCAACGGATCGGGGAAATAGTTCTTAAACACGCTTCGCACTGCTTTACCGATAAGTGCTTTGCTCACTTTTGTCGGACCTTCCTGTTCCCCCTCGAAAACGAGCTCTATTTTCCCGGTAAGTCCGGGCACAACATGCGGCAGATCGCAGATTCGTGGCACAATGATATCGTCTCCGCTCAGAATTGAACGGCGCTCAGCGTTACTGATCAGATTTTCCATTGCCGCAATCGTTAATCGTGCACTCACACCGGACGATTGATCCACGTACTCACTCTTGCGTGCCTCGAATGCTATGTGCTCGATTATCTCACGGAAGTAATGCGGGATAACGATCGTCTTGCCGTCCCGCTGAATCCATGCCTCCTGCTCCGTAATTGCAATCGAATCGTCAATCGATTGCGGGTAGTGCGTCATGATCTGTGAATCTATACGGTCTTTTAACGGTGTAATGATATTACCGCGGTTTGTATAATCTTCCGGATTCGCGGTAAAGACGATCATGACGTCCATGGGTATCCGGACATTGAACCCGCGTATCTGAATGTCTTTCTCCTCCATTATATTGAACAAACCGACCTGTATGCGCGGCTGTAAATCGGGGAGTTCGTTAATTGCAAATATACCGCGATTCGTCCGGGGTATAATTCCGAAGTGTATCGCTCCTTCGTGAGAATAGTGCAATCGTTGCGATGCTGCTTTTATCGGATCGATGTCTCCGATCAGGTCGGCAACTGTTACGTCGGGTGTCGCAAGTTTTTCGCCGTATCGCTGTTCGCGGTGCAGCCATTCGATCTCAATATCTTCACCGGCTTTGCGGCTCATCTCAACACACTGACGGCAGACCGGTTGGAACGGATTATCATTGATCTCGCATCCTTTTACAACCGGAATATATTCATCGAGAAGCGAGGGAAGCATTCGTATTAACCGCGTCTTTGCCTGTCCGCGTAATCCAAGCAGAATGATATCGTGCTTTGCGAGTATGCTGTTGACGATTGCCGGAATCACCGACTGATCGTAACCGATAATACCCGGAAATAGTTTTTCCTTGTTTTTTATTTTGACGATGAGATTATTACGTATCTCGTCTTTAACCGGTACAACGGTATATCCCGACTTCCGCAATGCTCCTAACGTGCCGATCGATGTAAGCTCCACAATCCCTCCCAATGTATCTGTTCTTTTATATGTATTAAACTATGAGTAAAATTCGATATGATGAGCGATTTGAAAATGGTGTAAATAAATCCTATAATAAAAATCATGAAAACGTTTATACCTGA
>SLQE01000245.1 GCA_007131635.1 Bacteroidota bacterium
ATCAAAAAAAGACAATAACACTGTTTCCGTCTGTAACATTAAAAAAGCCATAGCACCCGAGGTGCTATGGCTTTTTACTTTTATCAATACCGGATTGTATTGAACAATGTTATTCGGTGATAAATATTCTGGATCGTTTTAAGTTTTCGGCAAGTTCAACATCACCCTGATTCGTTCCATCCAGATTGAGAATCAGGAGAACTTCCTGACCGGCTGGGACACTGCCGGCAATCAGGCTTATGTTGATGTTCACCGTCCACTGGCCGGCCGGCAACACTACCGACGACGAGGGGAGCGTATAATGTGTACCCGCCGTAGCCGTCGATGCACCATCGGCCGAGAAATTAATGGTTAGATCCGAAGTACGTGCTGCAGTTGCGATAAGCTGCACCTGGACCCATGTCGATCCGGCACCGGCGCCCACTTCTCGCTGGAGCGGGAAGAATGCGACCTGGGGCGGACCATCGTATACCTTTTCAGTATCCCCTGTATCGAACAGACTGTCGCATCCGGTCACCATCAGAAGAAGGAGCAGGATGAACACTAATGGATAGTTTTTTATTTTTTGCATAATAGTCAAACCTCTCATTTTTTTAAGAATGAAAAATTAATTAATACCCAGGATTTTCTAGAATAAGCGGATTGACACCATAGTGCGTTGCACCGATCGGTGAAAGGATTCTGTGGGAATCCCGCCTGAATTTAATCGTTCCATCCGCGTTGCGGACATCCCTTCCGAGACGTTTGAGATCGTAGAATCGGTGACCCTCGACCACTAATTCGCGTATTCTTTCATTCAGAATTTCATCCTCAAATGCCTGCATATTTGCGAGCGCAGCGTCGTCAACCGGTCCCACCCCGCGTGCCTGTCGGAGTGCATTCAGGAATGGTGCACCGGCTGCCGGCCCTCCTGTACGGGCGGCTGCCTCTGCCTGAATGAGATACATTTCCGCAACGCGCATATATGGATGGTCGTCTGAAAGGTTACCCTTGTTTCCGTTAAACTTCAGAATGGACCAGCCTCTATCATTAACAGCGTTTGCGTTAGTCGCCGCTACTCCGTGTGTCTGGCTCTCAATTGCATCACCGTACCATCCAAGCCGGTAGTCATCATCATCATAGAGATCGATGACCTTCTGCGTCGGTAACTGCGGAACCCATTGATTGGACGTATATGATGCAGTACCGTTATTTACGTTGCTTCCGGCAATCTGTTCAATTGTCGGATGTATGACGAGTTTAAACAGCGCTTCCGGATGATTTCCCCGTCCTTCATGAAACATTCCTGCAACACCGTCCGGTGTATTCTGAAGAGCTCTGCCGAAATTATTTCGAGCATTAGTTGCGGCAGTAAGTGCAGCATCCCAGTTACCGGCATACAGATTTACACGTGCGGTAAGTCCGTCTACAAATGCTTCCGTAGGATAGGAATTATCCGCATTAATGCCGGCGAGCAGGGTTTTTGCTTCAGCCAGGTCACTCAATATCTGTGCATACGTTTGCTGGACAGTCGATCTTTCTCTCAAATCGGCATCGGCCAGATCGAGTGTCGGTTCTGTACGGATGATGATACCAAGGTCCCATTGATTGATCATCGGGTTTGTGGGATCATATCCGACAGCCCGCACGAGATGATGCATCGCAAAAGCACGTATCGCGTATGCTTCACCGCGGAATCGCTGTAACGTTGCATCGGGAAGGACTCCATCCGGAACGGCACCGATAAGCAAATTGGCATCCTGAATAATATTATAGGTTGCGTTGTACGTCACCGGAGCAGCACCTCCTCCGTCTGCATGGTAAGCCGCATGTTGCAGCGAACCGTCTCCGTCTCTTGCAAAATTAAGCGAATTCATACGGGTCGCACCGGGACGGATATAGGTCTCATCCGCATACGCACTTGCACCGACAAAATACAGTGTGGTATATCCAAAGCTCGCTCTCATTTTTGAATACATCGAAGCCCGGAGTGCCTGAACTCCCTCAACGGTATTCAGCACTGTCTCTCCCGGGACCGATGTGGGGGGATCCACATCGATCAATATTTCGTTACAACCAAACAGGAGCAGGGTTGCAACGAGTAGGTAACTTATTGTTTTTATGCGTCTCATAGTTACTCCTTTATGATTTAAAAACTTTTTCTCATCTTTCCAGAGATTTCATTTAGAACTGTATTTCAAAACCGGTACTAAACTGCCGGAAACCAGGATATGAAGCTGTCGTTATATTTCCAAAGATATCTGTCGGATCAAACGCTAACTCGGGATCATAAAATGGCCATGCGGTCCATGTGAGCAAATTAGCACCTGTGGCATACAGTCTCAGACCGCCGATATTCAGTGTACGGGTAACCGAACGCGGTAAGCTGTAACTGACTGTCACGTTTTTAAGCTTGATATAACTCGCGTTATAGATCGCACCCGTACTGTGTGTTATACGGAAGTCGGCTGTTTCCGGATATGCTGAGCCGGCCGTGGCAGCTCTCGGGATATAGGTAATATCGCCCGGCTGCTTCCACCGATCCTCTACCATCTCGTGGAGGTTCATGAGGAAGTCGGGGGTTCTGGTGAAGTACCAGTCGGTATTGGCAAATCCCCACTGACCGAAATTAAATTCAAAGAATGCGTCTATTGAGAGACCTTTGAAAGATATGGTATTCCCGAAACCGCCTGTCACATTCTGGAAACCGTCTTTGTAATAGTCTGCATCTGCAACGGCAGACGGTGTATAGGTAATATTGCCATTTGCGTCATACCACATCGGTCGTCCGTCTGCGGGGTTTACGCCAGCCCACTTACGTGCAAATATCACTCCGAGGGGTCGTCCTACTTCGATCGTGCTGAGGAAGCTATTGGGATTAATGGTAATAAATTCACCCTCGAAATCCTTCGGCAGCTCGAGTACTTCGTTTCTCATAATACCGATGTTAAAACGGGTGCTCCATGAATAGTCTCTGCCGTGGAGATTTACGCTGTTAAGTGAAATCTCGAAACCTTCGTTTCTGACTTTTCCGATATTCTCGATGATCGAACCAAAGCCGCTGTCCAAAGGCAAATTCCGACCGAAGAGAAGTTCTACGTTATCTCTCTGGAATACATCGAGCTCAGCGGAGATCCTGCCCTCCCAGAATGAGATATCCATACCGATATTGATTTCACGCGACTCTTCCCAGGTCAGATTGACATTCTCGAGCTGAGTCGGGGTAAGTCCTGTTTCACCCTGATATGAACCTACCGCTGAGTAAAGACCTCTGGCTGCATAGTTACCGATATTTGCATTTCCGGCAGTGCCGTAACCGGCCCGCAGTTTTAGCTCAGTGATGAATCCGACATCAAAGAAGGATTCTTCCGTAATTCTCCATGCAGCGGATACAGACGGGAAAAAGCCCCAGCGTTGTTCTGCACCGAAACGGGAGTGACCGTCATAGCGGCCTACAAGATTAATGAAGTATTTTTCTGCGTAGTTGTATTGAGCATTCGCAAAGAAGCTGCCGATCCTGAACTCGCCGAACGATCCGGCCATATTAATCAGATCTGCGGCAGCATTATATACTTTAAAGAATGGTCCGGGGAATCCCTGTCCGACCAATGATACGAAATCGGAATAATCCTGACGGTATTCACCGCCGACCAATCCGGACACATTGTGTAAAACACCAAACGTATGTCTCGCATTGGCGACGAGGTTGGCGTTAATATTCTGTACACGACGGTTTGCGGTAATTAACCAACCGCTTTCGGCGGGACGGGCAATAGGACTATCATAACGTATATCTTCCGTATGACGATAGTCTAGACCAATCATACCTCTGACATTCAACCAATCGGCAGCGCGGTAATCGATATTTGCGCTACCAACGATTGAAACGGCAGTTACGTCACGCTCGACTTCATTCTGGATAACAACAGGGTTATTCGTCAGTCCGAATCGTGTCCAGGGATGGTATTCGCCGTCCGCAAGGTACGGGAACGACATCGGTGCCTCAAACATCGCCTGAGACGGCTGGCAGTTAATGAAGTTTCCATCCTGGCAGATACCGAACTGATAACCGCGGGCGAGATTCAGGTTTACGCTTGCATTCACCCGGCTGGAAATCCTGTGGTCGAGGTTTGTTCGCAGGTTGAGGCGTTCAAACACGTCGGGTTTCAGATGCGATTCGGTGCTTTCATATCCGGCTGAGACATAGAACCGGGTGGTCTGATCACCACCGGAAGCCGAGATTGAGTATTTCTGAGTACCACCCGTGTGGGTGATAACATCATCATACCAGTTTGTATTTGCAAGAGGGCCAACGGGGCGCTCGGCAAACGGTTTGGCCATATCTTCGGATGTCCATATCGGGGTTCCGAAGAAGCCGCGGAACCAGTCCTCCTGCCATTCACGGGCTGCTTCGTGCGTTGCAAATTGTCCCTGATGAACTCTTGCCTCGGCCATAAAATCAAGATACTGGTCGGTGCTGATATAATTAATTGGTCTTAGGGGAACCCTGCCGCCGCGTTCTACACGGGCCGATACTTGCGTTCTGCCCTCGAGTCCGCGTTTCGTAGTAATAATGACCACACCGGAAGCAGCCTGTGAACCATAAATTGCTGCTGCAGCCTGGTCTTTCAGGATCTCTATCGATTCAATGTCACCCGGATTGAGTGAGTTTAACGGCGACTGACTCGCATAGATTGACAACTGGCTATGTGAAATCTGGACACCATCGACAATATAGAGAGGTTCCGACGCAGCGTTGATCGAGCCCTGTCCGCGGATCTGAACACGGAACGCTCCGCCCGGGTTACCCGATACCGACTGGACCTGGACACCGGCAGCTCTTCCCTGAAGAAGACCTTCTACGTTCTGAAGGGGGATATCCTGTATTTCTCTTGACTGAATGGTTGTAATTGCCGCTGTTAATTCGCGTTTCGGAGTCGTTGCATATCCCGTCACAACCATCTCGTCAAAGCGGATAGCTGCGACTCTCATCGTAACATCCAGCTCAAACAATACTCCGGGGCCTACCTCAACGTTTTGCGTGTGCGTCTGATAACCGACAAAAGATATACGAAGTGCATGCGTACCCGCAGGCAGATTGGAAATCGTATAATTCCCCTCCCTGTCGGTAACGTCACCCCGATTCAAGTCGGGAAGGAAGACGTGTGCACCAGGAAGCGGTTGCCCGGTCTCAGCATCTGTTATTTTTCCAAAAATTGCGCCGGTTTGTGCAAACGCAACCTGTGTCAATAACAGTACTACAGCAATAGTGGATAGAATTATTTTGTACATAAAAGTCCCTCACTATTAATGATTAGTATAAATGAATGAAAAAGGTTTTGATCGATCGAGTAGTTAGAGAAGAGTTCCATGTTGAGGATAACGCTGAAGTCCTCGTCGACCAGATTTGAGCATTTAAGGGTACGTGTCTCTACCTCCTTTTTTGTGATTGTATTACGTCGGGATTAATTAATTGTTATTTAAATGTTTTGCATATATATATAGATACGATTAGGTCAAAAAAACCCTACTCTATAAAGACAATATATAATACGAAATTTGCGTAAAAATACAAAGAAGACCCGGTTATTTCCTCAATAAAACGGGTATCGTCCTATAGCCCTGAAATATGGGTATTTCTTTGTTTTTTTCAGATTAATGCCGGATTCTCTTTTTAAATCCAGATTTTTATGCCATTACTATTGCAGTAAAATCATTTGCCTTCAGACTTGCGCCGCCCACGAGCGCTCCGTCTATGTCCGGCATCGAGAGCAATTCTTTTGCATTGTCGGCCTTCACGCTGCCGCCGTATTGTATGACAAGTTGCCCGGCCGCAGCGGGAGAATAGGCAGCGGCTATTATAGAACGGATGTATTCATGCACCTCGTTTGCCTGTTGAGTCGTAGCCGTTTTACCGGTGCCGATCGCCCATACCGGTTCATAAGCGATGACGATGTGTTCCAAATCAGTTTCGGTGATGTTTTCCAACGAACCCGTTGTTTGTTTTTTAACAACATCCCTGGTGATACCTTTTTCACGTTCTTCAAGCGTCTCACCGACACAAAGGATCACAC
>SLQE01000409.1 GCA_007131635.1 Bacteroidota bacterium
AAAAAAGATCACTTTATCGCATTGAGAGCTTCATCGACAGTATCATAATTCTGGAAGACCTTGATAAGCTGTGTGATCATAAAAACACTCTTCACTTTATCCGAAACGTTTGTTATGACCATAACGCCTTCTTTATTCTTTACCGACGTGTAAGCGGAAATGAGCGCGCCGAGACCGAGGCTATTCATCCATTTCACGTTACTGAGATCGATAATATACTTCGTTGCACCGGCGTCGAGATGCTCTCTTACAACCTGTCTGAAATCTTCAGTCTCCGGCGCACCCATAAGGTTACCCTTTGGATTTATGATAACGGCACTGCCTCGCACTTCTGTTGAAATTTTCATATCAATATCTCCTTTGGTTTGTTAATTTATTTTTTTTGTATCATTGATAGTTGCCATAAATCTCTGTTGCTTAAATTCATTACGGGATGCAGAGCACGTTTCCCGGTTTTTCCGATACTTTTTTCAAGAAATTTCAACTCCTGAAAATGAGCCTGAATTTCCGGATCGGGAGGAACTTTAAAGCCCGTTTCCTGCATTATCAGAATTCCTTTCGCACGAATCGATAATTCAAGATATACCCGCAGGTAATTCAGCATATCCGCTACGATCATGCCGGGGAATTTTTCGCGCAATGTCTGCAGATAATGACCGATCCGTGTCGTTGAAACATTACCCGCTTTAATCATCCGGAGCAGATCAACATCCTTATCGAGTCCGTATCCCAACCAGGAGCGGGTCGCCTCTTCGCTACGGTGAAAGATATATATAAACGTAACGGGCAAGACGATCAACGTCAGAATTGTCATATACGCTGGTGATACGATAAAATGATTAAAAACCGAATGAACTACAATCGCAATGACAAGACCCGGCAGACCCGGGACAAATATTCTTGCCGAATATCTATCACTCAATGTCTTTGAAACAACGGCAAACATAGCCGTTGTTCCTCCGTGCATAACGGCGGTACCGCATCCACGGATAATCCAGACGAGCGGATTTGATTCCTCAAGTCTCAATAGATAATACAAATTTTCGAAAAGTGCAAATCCCGCCCCCACCGCAAATCCGAATATCGCCGCATCTACCATAAATCCCACTTTTCTGGCCCTGATCAGATAAAACACAAACAGTGCTTTGCCTATCTCCTCGGTTACCGGAGCCACATAACGGGTAAACGATTGTCCGCTTAGCGGGAGGACGTTCATAAGATATATGTGTAGCGGCAATAATACAACAGCGACGACAACACCCGCGACTATCGCCCCGATTGTAGCACGGACCGTTACCAGTTTAAAACTATCGAGAAACACAAGACCGGTTATGAACAGCACAACCGGAATCAAACCCAGGGCTGCGTGTATCAGACTAAAACTATTGTCGGCATCCAATGGACATCTACACCATAAAAATTATCTGAGAATTTTTAACGAAACCATAAATTCATCGGCCGGGGCACTTCCCTTCGTAAAGGCAGTAGCGTAACCTACGGATAATGTGGATTCAAGTACTGAGAATATAACAAGTTTAATATCAAGTTGCGAGCCGACATTAAACACTTCCCGCCGCAGCATAGCGTCATCTATGTTCGTAATTATACCCGAGGAAAAGAAGGTTAGTTGAGACCAGTTAGAATACAGACTAACAAAACCTAATCTCCGAAAACGAACAGGCGGTAACGTCCATTCAACGAGAAGTTTACCGTAATTATTGCCGCCTATTGAATTGAGTTCAACACCCGGAAAGCTATAGAATTCGCGATATCTCCTTGATGATTGATAGTCCACCCAATTATTTCCGAATCCCCCGAAATAGAAGTTTGCAAGGGGCTCTTCTCTATCACCGAATGAATATCCCGCAGACGAACGCAACCAGATTGAAGAATGACGAATCGGCAGCGCAATCCCGTAATCAAAATTACCCAGTACGCGGGGATACAGCTTCCCTTCGGCAAAGTTGAAATATGAGATCCCCTGCCAGCGATACCCCTTCTCATTATCAACCGCACCGAGGGAATGCAAAAAGTACTGATAATTAATACTCGCCGTTGCAATGAAGAAGTCCGCTATCCTAACCGGAACATTCTGAAAATCCGGCAGCGCCTCCATATCTCCGTAATAGACGGCATTAATGGTATAGTTCATAATCCGGGGGACATCATAAATGAGTGATCCGCGATGATTGATACCGACGGAATATCCTTTTCTGCTTGTCTTTGTCGGACCAAAAAGATCATAAAAGCTATCGGAATTGTAGTTTGCGAAGAAATCCCATCCCCGCCAAAAATTATATTTTACGGTTCCGTGCAGTCGTTCCCATTGAGGGAGCCGGTCATTCGGTGTATACGATAAGGTCAGATCGATTTCATTAAATTGAATAGGATCCTTGAACTCGAATCTCAAACCGGCATTGACATAATTCTTATAACCCCTGACGATAGGGTAGAGAGACGATAATCCGATATGTTTGCCGGGAGAATAATCTCCGCGTCCGAGAATAATTTCATCGGTATTAATTCTTTCCGTGGTCGGCGGGGGGAGAAACCAGTCCTGTAATACCGGATGTCTCGATATAACCTCGTAGCCCAGAAAACGAATCGAACTGATCAATTCCTGGGGCTGATTTGCCAGCATGACCGGAATGAATCCCTTACCGGTATAACGAAATGCAATCAGAGAATCCTGTGAAAACGGGATTGGTCTGAAGTACCCCGTTTCGGCATTGGTAAGCCACCGCATCTCATCATCCGGGAAGCTGTACCGAACGATATTCGAAACACCGCTGTAATAGGTCGAGCCGTATATATATTCCCCATCCGGTGAAAATGTAAACGTTGCCGGCGTGTTCTCTTCGAAATTAAACAAAGTGCGGAACGAAGATTCCCCCGTACGGAGTGTCTCAGTCTCTGCAATCATCAGCTTGTTATTTCCGCTAACATCAAAAACAGCCGCAGAAATATATTTCCCGTCTTTCGAAATATCTATGTCGAAAACAACCTCTACATAAGGCATGATATGTACTGTGTTCCAATCATCGTAGGGATATGGTATACGGACTATCGAAGAAATGCCGCTTTGATGTCTGACTCCCCAGAGAGAGCGGTCGGCCGGATTGAATGCGAGGTCACCGACACGCCCTTCTTTCATCAACAATCGCGATTGCCGGGTGTCGACATTCACCACGTTCAGGTCACGCCATCCGCTGTTATTGGTCGTGTAGAAGAGTGTCCCGGTATTCCGATCATATGCTAACGACGTTACAAAGTAGAGTGAGGAACCTTTGATATCCACGATTCGCCGGATAGATCCGTCTTCGGGATTAATGGCGGCGATATGAGCAACCTGACCTGGATAACTGATCGCGACATATATTTCGTTTCGCGTTTCATCATAAAATGCCCTTGATACACCGCCAAGAGGACGGTTGGAGAGGGGCCGGAATGTTGTTATCGGATTATTGCGGATCCGCGCAAGATTTTCTTTTTGCCATTGCTTTTCCCAATCAATCCATTCGGACCAAGCTTTATCAAGCGATGTACCATAAACATGCCGGAACTGGCTTGAATAATACCGTTTGCTTCCCCTCGGACGGGAGACCCAATCGATGAGTTTTTGCGGTTCATATTCCAGAGCCAGGTACGACATAAAGCGGGTACCGTATAGATATGAATTCGCGCCGACCTGAAAATCGACCGTCGTACCTTCGGATTCCAGACCGATTGCATCATAAATATGTGATCCGTCACGCACCATCGTGCGGAATACCATCTCATCATAAGCTCCCTGTCCTCTTCCAATACCACCTGCCATCCATGTCCCGACAAATTCCGCTATTCCCTCGTGATACCATCGAGGTGAGTAGTGTCGCGGAGTTGTAAGGTATCCATAAAGTATAGAAACCGGATCCTGTTGATTCGGCCTGACTTTTCCCGAAAATACAGATCTGTAGAAACGATCGGAGGGTGCAGCCATATCGAGCGCCACGACGTGGACCAGCTCATGGTTCATTAAATTAGTCATTCGCTCGTTGATGGGGTTGGTTTCGAAAGCAAAATGAAAGGGTGCCAATCCGATCATGACGAAGTTCCGGGGGACAGAAGATGCGCCGGCATTCCCATAATCGCTTAAATCTTCAAGCACGACAGTGACGTGTTCCGACAGAGAATAGCCGAATAAATCTTCATGAAAACGAAGAGCATTTTCGAAACTCCTGATGACGTGTCCCTCAATGTATGAATGGGTTCTGTCATAATAAATCAGATTCATATTGTCTGTTCTGACAGAGTAAAATTGTGCCAACGCCGGTATGCTGAAGACGAGAGAATAGAACAGCAGGTATAGTGCAATGGTTAGGACGGATAAACATGTATGGAATTTCATATGTACCGTTATCTTGTTTGATTAATATAGAAAAAGATGCCGTGGTCTAACACGGCATCCTTTTCTTGCGACCTTTGATAACGCAGCTTTTCAGATTGCTCCCCTTAGAATTGTTGCAGGTGCATTTGATCCCTTGCTACCTGGAAGATATTGGCGTCCCTCATAAAATTCACAAAGTTATTATCGCGATAGAGCGACAGCATATTCTGATCGCGGAACGCTGCGACAATATTCTCATCACGAAGGGCAGCGATGACATTATCGTCACGAAGTGCCGCTAGCAGATTCTGGTCGCGCATCGCCGCCACGATGTTATCATCGCGAAATGCAGCCAGGATAGCGTTGTCACGAAGCGCCGATACCAGAGTTTGATCACGCAGGGCTGCCACTATATTTTCATCGCGTAATGCGCTTACCAGGTTGTTATCCCGCATTGCGGCAAGAACATTCGGGTCACGGAATGCAGCGACAACCGCGTCATCACGCAGTGCAGCTACTAAATGTTCGTCGCGCAGTGCGTTCACCAGGTTTTCATCGCGAAAGACCGAGACGAATTTATCGTCACGCATCACCGAGGCAAGATTCTCATCCCGTAATGCCTGGACCATGGTTTCATCACGGAGAGCGGCAATTAAATTCTCATCGCGTAACGCAGAGACGATGTTTTCATCGCGCAGGGCAGCGATAAGGTTGTTATCCCGAAATGCGGCAAGCATCTTATCATCACGGAACGCCGCGATAACATTATTATCTCTCATTGCCGAGATCATATTTTGATCGCGCATCGCAGCGATCATGTTATCATCGCGAAATGCATGCACGAGATTTTCATCGCGCATTGCTGCGAGCATTTTATCATCACGGAATGCGGATAACAGCTTCTCGTCACGGAAAATTGCAACAACATGTTCATCACGAAATACCGCCAGCGCCCGATCGTCACGTGCAAGATCTCTGAACCAATCCGAACCTGCCAGCTTCTGAAATGCATCACTCTGAAGTATCTGCTGATAGTGCTCGTTCTCCAGAATAACCTCCTCGGTGGTCATCTGTTCCGCTCTGTATCGCTCCGCCCGCTCAATACCGATTGTCCCGACCGCATCCTGGGTATCAGCCGGGGGATAGATTGCAGTAAAATACACGATCGCCAGAACAGCAACAACTGCTCCGCCTAAAAGTACTGCAACTTTCTTTCCGGTAAATATTTTATTAGTGGCCATAAGAACCTCCCTAAATAAGTTAAATGAATGATGGTTTTGATTATCTGCTTGTTGAGCTCTCACCTGATTCATGATATGTGAAAATAAATACGACGGGGGATCAACTTCCGGCATCTGCTTCATCTCATTCGAGATCGATAGAAGGTCCCGGTACAGCTTCTCTGCCTCAGGTTCGCTTTTCAACATCCGAAAAAGTTTTTCACTCTCGCTCTTTGAATTAATACCGTCGATTTCACGATGAATTAGCTCTACGAGTTTTTCTTTTTTCATACTGTAGCTGTATAGGGCTGTTTATTTATTCAGTGAGTTTGTATACTAATAATACAATCGAGTATTGAAAAAGTTGGTGGGAAATAAAAATTTTATTGTAAAAAAGACCGCAAGGCCTGACGTGCTGAAAAAAGCCTCGATTTCACG
>SLQE01000443.1 GCA_007131635.1 Bacteroidota bacterium
TGCGGGACGAAACCGGATTGCCTGTCCGCCGCTTGTTGCAAGGCGTAATGGCAACACCATACTGCTGTCTACCACTTTTTCTTCGATGACGATATCATAAGGATTATGTATCCAGTCTGCATTGATGCCGTCGCGGTATATTTCGGCAATATATTTTTTATCCGGATCGAGGAAGCAAAGTGAAGCTTCAAGTAGTCTTCCGTTCTCGTCGGTAATACTGCCAAGATACCAATCTTCGCTGTTTCTGTCTTTCCGAACTATGGTGATATAGTTTCCTATGTCGGCGTGCAAAACTTTTGTATCGTACCAGTCGGCGGGGACGGTTTTAATGAACTGAAAGACATCCATCCTTTCCTCATAATTCTCGGGCAAATCAGCAGCCATCTGCAACGGACTATGAATAATAACATACAAAGCAAGTTCCGCGGCGAGTGTTGAATTAATTCGGTTTTCGGGTCGATACCTGTCATAGAAAAACTCGACAATGCCCGGTGTATAATCAAAAGGACCGGAAAGATTTCGGGTAAAGGGAATTATCACTCTATGATCGGGCGGATTACCGCCGTCTGCCCCCCATGCATTGTATTCCTGACCACGGGCAACTTCCCGGGTCATTAGATTCGGCCAGGTTCTGCGAAGACCCGTGTCTTTTACACCTTCATGAACATTTAACAATATTTTATGTTTAGCGGCCAGTTCGACGACACGTTGATGATGTTCGACCATAAACTGACCATGATGCCATTCAAGATGAAGTTTGCCTTCATCATCGTACCAGGTAATTTCTGTTCCATGTCCCACGTAACCTGTTTTTACCGCCCGCACCCTAAGTTGTTCATAAAGCGCAAAGGCATCCTCCATCTGTGCTTCATAATTAATGACATTCGCCGATGTCTCGTGATGCCCCATTAACCGCACCCCATTATCAATGGCATGTTTTGCGACACCTTCGAGATCAAAATCCGGATATGCCTTCGTAAAATCGAAAACGACACCGTCTGCATACCAATCACCGTCCCAACCTATATTCCATCCCTCGACTAAAACATGATCAAATCCGTGCTCCGCGGCAAAATCGATATAGCGTTTTGCATTTTCCGTCGTCGCGCCATGATTGGGTCCGCTTCCCCACGTTGATTTATCAAGATGCATCTCCCACCAGATACCGACATATTTACCGGGTTCGATCCAGGAAGTATCTTTGATTTTATTCGGTTCATTGAGATTTAAAATAAGATACGATGTTATTAGCCCGCCGGGATCGTCTGCAATCTGAATGGTGCGCCACGGAGTTACCATAGGAGCGGATGTTCTGACTTTTATCCCGTCAGCCCAGGGGAACAGGTTTGCTTTTAATGTGTATCCGTGGATACGCTCTAGAGCCATAGTGGAATAATTATTCAAAGCCGCTTCATGAAAGCTCATATACAGACCGTCTTTGGTCCTCATCGTGAAATGTGTGTGAACGGTATCAACATCGCTGAGCGGTGTATTTTCATAAAGATACTCAAACCTATTCCATTGATATGCTCCTATCCACCAGGTTTCATGATCATCTGTCAATGCAAACTCGGTCAATTCGTCCATGATATTAAAAAATCCGAGATGCGGTTGTTCCGGAATTTCATACCGAAACCCTATGCCGTCATCATAGACCCGAAAAACGATTGTCATGAGGCGGCGCAAATCACCTTTTTCAGCCAACTCCACCCTCATCTCATTATAGTGGTTTCGTATGTATTTTTTTTCTCCCCAGATCTGAGTCCACGTATCATCGTGGTGTGTCTTTGTTATATTTTTTATGGTAAAATCATCTTTCATATCGGGAATATTTTGCAGTTTAAAACCAAGTCTCGATTTCCCGATAATCTCAACGCTGAATCTTTGCACACTATAATACGGTACCCCCTCTTCCATTTTAAATTCTACACTCAGAATGTTATTGGGAGATGAAATAACCGAGTCATCCGTGTGAAGACGAAAAACGCAAAATAATAGAATAAAAATAAGATAGAAATATCCCATAATAAATAATCCCGTATAGTTATTGCCGGTTTCCTCGTCTGTAGTTGTTTTATCCGGATAATCAACAGATCGGATATGCTCCTTAAGTTACAAATATTTTGTGATTGAGTAAAGAGGATTTGACTTTTGGGCTAAATTACACTATACTGTTATTCTTAACTAATTTCATGTTCCAAACATACCTTACACGTAATAATCGTTAGTAAGAATTTTCGCGAAAATTATCAAGGTTATGGGAAGAACAACACATCATCACTCACAAGGAATGAAATGAATTTATTTGTAGGTAATCTCTCAAGGGATGTCAATGAAGATGAGCTCCAGAAAGAGTTTGAAAAATTCGGGAAAGTAACCAAGGTAACCATCATCCGCGACATGTTTACAAGAGATTCGAAAGGGTTTGGATTTGTTGAAATGCCCTCAAAAGCTGAAGCAGAGGCTGCAATACAGGGAATGAGGGGGCATACCATTAAAGGAAAAGGGGTCAATGTAAACGAAGCCCGTCCGCAAAGAGATAAAGGCCGACGCGGAAAAAGAAGATAAAATATTTGCTTTTGAATAAATAAAATCGTAAATTATTAACGCTAAATAAACAGTACACCGTTTATATTGTACTCTAAGTTTTTCCTGAGGTTTTTCAAAAGCTGCTGCTACTGCTCCATGCTCCAATAAGATCGTCAGGACTTAATGAAATCGCGATAAATGGTGAAAATATTAAGCCATTTACACGCGATTTTTTGTTTTAGGGTAATATCAGTCATATTAACCGATTGGTTATTCGGTTATTAACTGAAAATGGTTCGTACGGTCTGCTATCAGCAGATTTTTTTGAATAACTTAATAAGGAGGATGTTCCATGGAAAAAGGAACAGTCAAATGGTTCAACAGCGCCAAAGGTTTCGGATTCATTCAGCGGGAATCCGGTGAAGACGTATTTGTTCACTATCGTTCGATAACCGGTAACGGTTATAAAAATCTCGAAGATGGTGACAAGGTTGAGTTCGACGTTGAGCAAGGTCAAAAAGGCCTTCAGGCAACCAACGTGCGTAAAATCTAAATCTTTGCAGTCGCTATAAAATACTAAAGTCCTGCCGTAAACCCATACCTGGGATATTGCGGCAGGACTTTTAATTTCCGCAATATTCAATTATCGTTTCATACAATATTCCGGATAGATCCACGACAGATTGAATATCAACCCATTCGATCTGTTGATGAATACCGCCTCCTCTCGGTCCTATAATAACGGTGTCGATTCCGGCATTTCCGATCAGAGCGGAGTCTTCCCACCACGAGTGTCCGATATATGATGGCTTCCTCCCCATTGTTTTGGTCGCAGATCGTGTCAATGTTTGAACTATCTCTGCATTTTTTGAGACTTCATACGGGTCCCGCCAAATGAATGGCTCGAGCTCAGCATGAAAATCTTTATCCTTCTTTGAAACAGCATCAATCATTCCCCGGAGCTCCCTGAGAATATCTTCTTCTTTTTCTCCCGGTAACGTTCTTCGTTCAACTTTGATCACACATTCTCCCGAATAAATAAAGAGGCTTTGTCCGCCCTGAATGAGAGGTACATGTAAAGATGCCTCTCCGCACAATGGATGTGTTTTTTCTATCGGTATTTCTCTCGCGAATGTATCGATTTCAGCCAACAAAAGGCCCATCTTGGTGTTGGCATCAATACCTTCCCGGTGACGACCTCCGTGTGCTATTTTTCCCCTTGTTTTAATTTTAAAAACACCGAATCCTCTGTGTCCTATGCAGATTTGCAGATCGGTCGGCTCGGTAACAATTGCAGCATCAGTTTTGTACTGTTTGATGATATCGCGGGTACCGATGCTTTCATATTCTTCATCGGCAACAAATGTAAGCAACACATCCCCGCTCAATGTAATGTTATTGTCCCTTATCGCTTTTGCCGTGCCCAGCATAGCGGCAATGCTTCCTTTCATATCGTAAGCCCCCCTTCCGTATAATTTTCCATCCTTTATTTTCGCGGAAAAAGGTTCGTGCATGCCCTCCACACCAACAGTATCCATATGTGCATTTATCATAAGCGATTTACTCTTCGCGGAACCCCGAAGAGCTCCGATTATGTTCACCCGCTTTGGTGATAATAGCATAAAATCGGATTCAACCTGGATAGACTTCAGGATATTTTCAATATAGAGACCGATTTCCTCTTCGCCGTTTCCGTTTTTATCGAGAGATGGATTGACCGAATTGATTCTGACCAGTTCTTTGAGAGTATTTATAACGAATTCTTCGTCTATGATGGAATTGTTTTTATTCATTCTCACCCCGTAATCCTGCAGAATATTTAAAATCTGGATTTATAATGTATAAGCAATAGGTATATTAAGTCTAATTATAGTATGGGTGTCGTGTACAAAAAGAAAGATAATCAACATTGAAATAAAAATAAACAACTAATCCAGAATCTGGCGCAACTCAGAATTCGGGGCAGCTGTTGACATTTTCGCTAAAAGGATATATTATAAATATGAGGTTTCACCCGGCAACAGTGTCACCTGAGATCTGTTGCCCCTAAATTTTGTTCTTTTCTATTATCATGCATTACAAGTCTATTCAAAGGAGTCATATATGCATATCCGAACAAAACTCTATGTAATTATCCCGTTTGTTGTACTTTTTCTATTTATATCCTGTGAACGTGCCGAGGAAGACATTCTCGTGCTCATGCCGGAAAATACACAATTGCTATTTGAAAACGAATATGTTCGGGTTCTCAATATCACATTAGAACCCGGAGATAAACAACCATTGCATTTCGGTGGAAACCGGTTGATTTATGCGCTCAGCGATTATACAATCAAATACTACCGCGATGACGATGCAACGGAAATTCCCTGGAACGAAGGTGGCATCCACTGGCATGATGCAGGAAAACACGCGGTTGAAAACGTCGGTGAGACAATAGCGGAATATTTAGTTTTCGAGCGCAAACCAATCGAACTCCCCGTTGAATCGGATGAAATTGCCGAAACGGGTATAATGATACAGGATATAGAATATGCAACGGCAATATTCGAGAACGATTACGCACACGTCGTACGGGTACATTTACCCGCCGATTCATCGATAGCCGAGCACGACGGGATCTACCGCTTGGTCTATTCATTGTCGGATTATACTATTCGCTATACCTCTGAAATAAAAGGCACGGTAGAAACGGAATTTGAGGCAGGCGATATTCACTGGCACTCACCCGGAGTCCATAGTGTGGAAAATATCGGCGATAAGGATGCATTGTTTCTTATTTTTTCGTTAAAACAATAGCGAGAGGCACACACGGGTTTCAATTAAAAATTGTATAAATTCGAAAAGATTTAAGAGAACCCGACGGAATGAAAATGTGTAGTGCGGCCGGATCGGTCGCACTACACTGTGTAATCTTATTTCAGTAAAATGAACCGCTTGGTATTCGTAAACTCGTGAGTGTGTAAACGATAAAAATATGTTCCGCTCGGTAGACGCGATCCATTAAAAATAACTTTGTATCGACCGGCAGTCTGTTCTTCCCGAACGAGTGTTTCGATATGCTGACCGAGGATATTAAATACTTCAAGCACCACATAGGTATCCTCTTTTATGGCATATTCTATAGTCGTGGTCGGATTAAACGGATTTGGATAATTCTGGTGTAATACATACTCTTCGGGAATTTGATTGTCTATATCAATTCGGACGTGATAGACCGCATCGGGTTTATATTGTAATTGATTGATACTATCGCTCGCAACCAGAATGTTCTTAATTGATGTAATAATAACATCCGATTCCTTTTCCCTCTCGAAACACCACATCTTCAGATACAGGTTTTCATGTATACCCGCACCTGTTTGTTTCTCATCGGACAAGGCATCCTCTCCCCACACGGTAACGACGGCTGTATGATTAGCATCAGCGACGCCGCTGCCGACAAGGGCACCGGATTCTGTGAAGGCAGCTATTTCATTCCCCCCGGTTAACA
>SLQE01000342.1 GCA_007131635.1 Bacteroidota bacterium
AACGAGTGAAAGGAACAGCGCAGCATAAACAGTGTCCGTTTCTTCAGGAATCACTCGTTCAATTCTGTTCATTATCGTCT
Source organism: Bacteroidota bacterium (assembly GCA_007131635.1). Classification (GTDB taxonomy): domain Bacteria; phylum Bacteroidota; class Ignavibacteria; order T3Sed10-11; family T3Sed10-11; genus T3Sed10-11. The sequence goes on from SLQE01000342.1 coordinate 81, forward strand.
GTTACCAAATTCATTCCGTATAGTGAAGCTCCCTTTTCCCGATGTACAAATACCAATCATCGTTATTGTGAGCACTATTTGTCTATGGAAAAGCCACATTGTCCGTTGAATTCCGGTATGGGATCCGATACTGAGGACAACGTAGATAACTCAACAAAAGAATACCGTATCGACGGGATTCGAATACCACAAAAGTTAAAGTACTCGCATAACCATATGTGGATTGATGAAAGCGAGGATGGCTTATGCCATATCGGGATAGATGCATTTATGGCCAGGATTCTTGGTGAGATAGAAGCTGTGGATTTCATAACAACGAAAGGAGTCGGCAGACCGACTGCTGTTATGACGGTGAATGGTATCGATCTGGAGATAGTTTTCCCGAACGAGCTTCTCATTACCGGGATGAACAGTTATCTTCGTGCAACACCGGAAAAAGTTTCATCGGATCCCTATGGAGCAGGCTGGCTTTTCGAAGCTCAGGAAACAAAACACCCCAAGAAAAACGTACCTTTGTTCCAAGGTCGTTCGGCACTGGAATGGATGAAGTGCGAAACAGATCGATTAAATCAATTTGTACATAATGATATACAGCAATCGAAATTAGAGGATAAAATCCTGATGGCAGACGGCGGGTATTTTTCAGAAGGACTTGCAAAACACCTCCGTCGCGAGGATTTTCTGAAACTGTTTCATAATTTCTTTTCACCATATGTAAATTGGAGGAATCAACGTTGAACAATAAGGGTATTTTGTTTTTCTTTGCCGGATTCATTGCTATGCTGGTTTTTGGTTGGTTTTTATTTCCTTCTCTGATGTACCAGAAACTCGAGCAGCCGTTTCATTTTAGTCACGTGACACATACGGAAATGACCGGGATGTCGTGCAACGATTGTCATTACGTCAAGAGTGACGGACAATTCAGCGGTATTCCGACGAATGAAAATTGCAGTATGTGCCATATGGGTATATTAGGGGAAACGGAAGACGAGAGAATATTTGTGGAGGAGTATATGATGCAGGACAGAGAGGTTCCATGGTTTGTATATTCACGTCAGCCGGAAAATGTTTACTTTCCACACGTACAACATATTGATTTCGGCGAAATCTCCTGTGAACGATGCCATGGCGAACATGGAACGTCGGAATCCCTGCGGCCGTTCCAGCGAAATCGCCTCAGCGGTTACAGCCGAGATATCTGGGGACCATCGATTTCCAGAATAAATAATCCGGCGGGTATCGGTATGAAAATGAACGACTGTATTCGTTGTCACGAACAATCCGAACTTACGATCGGATGCATCGGATGTCATAAATAATAGCTTGAAAACGAGGAATTGTTGCATATGAGTAAGAGATTTAATCGACGAGATGTTATGAAGATAGTCGGTGGCGGAATTGCCGGTATGGTTTTCACTCCGATTCCGTGGAAATTAATCGACGATTTATCTATCTGGACACAGAACTGGTCGTGGATTCCGGTTCCGTTAAAGGGCGATATTAATTATAAATATAGCATCTGCACAATTTGTTCAGCCGGATGTCCGGTTCGCGCGCGGAACGTCGGTACTCAACCGGTCAGTCTATGGGGAATTAAAAACCACCCGGTGAATAACGGAGCATTGTGCCCTCTTGGATTCGGCGGACATCATCTTGCCTTTCACCCGGCCCGCTTACGTCATCCGGTAAAAATCGTACATGAAAAAAACAAAATTAGCACGGAAAAAGTAAGTTGCGCCGATATTATATCATTGATTCGAAAAAACATAGAATCCAAACAAACACCTCAAACCGGTAATCTGATTGCAATGCTCGATGATCGGCCGGGACGTACTGTCTCTTATGCATACCGTGCATTTCTCGCGCAAATTCCTAACGGAACATACATCACGACGGGTACAGACGAGACGGATTCTATGCAGGGGCTATACGAAATACTCGGCACAGAGAACCAGGAGTACGGTTTCAATATTGAAAAAGCACGAACCATCGTTAGCTTCGGGGCTCCTCTCCTTGAAGGTTGGGGCATACCCGGCCGGATGATGCATGCCAGAAAAAACGGCTGCAGGATACTACAAGTTGAAACACGGTTTTCGCATACCGCATCCGTTGCGGACAGATGGCTTCCGGTAAAACCCGGTACCGAAGCCGTCTTTGCCCTCGGTCTTGCGAACGTTTTGATCAATGAGAATCTTATCGACACTGATAAGCTCAGTTACCAATCGGCTAACTTTGATAAAGAATTAAAAAATTATAAAGAATGTATCGCCGGATACACACCCGCGTACGTTGCCGGACGGACAGGCATAAAGGAAGAACTGATACGTGAGATTGCACGCGAGATGACAACCGAAACCCCGTCACTTGTAATCTGCGGAAGAGAACCGGCGGCCGGTCCCTTCTCCCGCGAAGAACAGATTGCAATATGGGGTCTGAATTTCCTGCTCGGGAACATCGGTCCCGGTAATCTCATCGTACCGCGACGATCCGTTCCCGCGGGTGCATCGTTCTCTGAGACAAAACTTGCATCCGTTAAAAAAATATCGGATCTGCCGGATCATTCAATCCGTGTATTGATGATCGACGAAGCGGAGTCGGGTCATGCAATCCCCTGGCAATTGATCGAACGAAAACTTGTAGCAGACAATCCGCTGGTAATCAGTATGTCCCCCTATCTTGCGGGTATGACAAAACGGGCAGATTATGTTATCCCGGCGCCGACTCAGTACGAGTCCTGCCAGGATATTCCCCCGTCATTCGACTCACAGACTGCGACATATGCCGTCTCGGCACCCTTCTACACACCGCCGGAGAATGTTATTCAACCGACTGAATTCTTAAACCGGTTGGCCGAAGATATCGGTATTGAAAAAACAAACGGAAGCTATACCGACATGATAAAAGAACGTACTGCCGAAATATATGAGAAAAAGCGCGGATGGATATACATACCGCACAACGGCAGATTGATCGAAACCGCTGATGTATTTACCGGGCAGCAATTCTGGAGTCATCTTAATAACGGCGGATACTGGATCGACGAACCATTAGAGCAAGCGGATAATTACTCCATCTCTCTATTCGGTATATCACATGACCGCGGTTCATTCGAAAAAGCACTGCGGCAGATTGATAAATCTTATCCGTCTGAAAATACTACATACCCTCTGGCACTCGTACCATTTGGTTGGCGCGGTGTCGTTGACTCAGGTCCCGTGACACCTTTGATAACAAAACTGTATCAGGAAACCGAATTTCGAAAAGGTACGAACCGGGCACTCATTCATCCGGAAACCGGCGGATTTTCCCGGCTGCGGGATGGCGCGCAGACAACAATCGTCACCGATTCGGGAGAATTGCAAGTAAGAATCGAATTTAACGATTCTGTTATGCCCGGTGTTGTACACGTTGCGCTTGGCCCCGATCAGGATAGCATTACCGGAGTCAAAGAAGTGCGGATAAAGGAGAATATACTCTCCGTTTGTTCATTGAAAGATAACGGGACCTGGCGCATGACACCTGCGCGTATAGGAACCGTGTAATATATATAGCAGGAAGTAAAAGGCAGAAGTAATATGAATAATCGAAATAAAGTAACACAGGATAATCAGAAACATCCCCGATACGGTATGGTAGTGGATCTCGACAAGTGCACGGGCTGCGGTACATGCTCTCTGGCCTGTGCGGTTGAAAATAATCAACAGCCCGCGACACCCGATATGACAAACCGTACCGGGAACACATGGATGCGAATGTATAAAGTACATAACGGTAAGCCGTTCCCGGACAGCCGGGCGGTTTTTGTTCCGATGTTTTGTCAACAGTGTGACGATACGCCGTGTTTATATGTCTGTCCTCAAAATGCAGTGGAATTAGATCCGATGACCGGTATTGTTGCACAGATACCCGAACGCTGCTTCGGCTGCCGGTACTGTATGGCGGCCTGTCCGTATGAATCCCGATATTTCAACTGGTGGGATCCGGTGTGGCCCGAAGGAATGGAAAAAACACTTAATCCGGATGTATCTCCCCGTATGCGGGGTGTTGTGGAAAAATGCAACTTCTGTCACGGACGGTGGCAGAGAGCCCGAGCCAAAGCGGCTTCCGAGGGTCGACGAGAGCTGCGGGAAGATGAATATATCCCGGCTTGTGTCGAGTGTTGTCCGACGGAGGCACTTACCTTCGGAAACCTTGATGATCCGAAAAGTAAAATTGCAAAACTCGTAGACGATCCGAACATATTTAAAATTCTCGGCAGACTCGGTACAAAACCAAAGGTCTATTACCGCACAACGCGGAGCTGGGTACGCAATGCAGTCGACCGCAACATATACAGTGAAACAAAGGAGACGGTTCATGGATAAGAAGTTAATTGTTCGGGGTGTTACCCGAATGGAGTTTAAAAAATTTATCACCTATCTGATACCATGGTTCATCCTCCTGGGGATTGGTTTATATGCAATGTATCTTGTTTTCAGGTACGGGTTAAATCATACCAACATGGATAACCGATTTGCTTTCGGACTATGGATATACTTTGACCTCGCAATTATTGCTCTCGGTGCGGGGGCATTCTTTACCGGATTATTACTGTACGTATTTAAAAGGCATGAGTTCAAATCGGTGATCAACAGCGCGGTTGTAATCGGTTTTATCTGCTACAGCGGTGCTATAGCGGCACTGGTCGTCGACGTGGGACAACCTTTGCGGGCCTGGTTTACACTATACCGGCCGAACGCGCATTCAATGCTCGCCGAGGTTACCTTCTGTCTGTCGCTGTATCTGACCGTGCTCGCCGTCGAGTATGTACCGATTGTTATGAAAAACCGTAAGTTAAAACAACTGCCGTCGTTTCTCGTTTTTGAATTTAAACTGCACAAAGTTATGCCGCTGCTTGCCGGTGTCGGTGCACTGCTCTCTTTTTTCCATCAGGGATCACTTGGCGGGATGTTCGGTGTGTTGAACGGACAACCGTTCGCGTTTCGTGAAACAGTTCTCGTATTCCCGTCAACCTTTTTCCTGTTCGTTTTGTCGGCAATAGCGGCCGGGCCCAGTTTTATATTACTGACCACCTGGCTTGTATCGAAAATATCCGGGAAACGACTCGTAACAAAAGATGTGCTGATGAGTCTCGGAAAAATCTCCGGTATTTTACTGATAATTTACGTATTCTTTAAATCCATAGATTCACTTGTGTGGTTAAACAAAACATCACCGGCGGTTGGATTTTCCGCCGCGGATCACTACGGATTTGCACCATTCGGCATTTGGATACTTTCGTTAGAGATCATTTTACTCGGATTGGTACCCGGTCTCATTCTCATCAATAAAAAATTACGTGCCCGGACATCCTGGCTTCTGACCGGTGCGGTGCTGGCCTGTGCCGGCGTCGCGCTTAACAGATTCGTCACCACTATCCAGACGCTGTCTTTACCGACGCTGCCGTTTGCCGATTTTCTGACGTACACACCGACGTGGGAAGAGACTGCAATATTCCTTATGGTGATTGCCTACGGTGTAATTCTATATTCTTTTTCATTCAGATATCTTCCGCTTTTTCCCCAGGAGCGGGAGTTACATACTAAGTAACGGAGGTGTATTATGTTTCCATGGGTTCATGAATTTCGCTGGGAGCTCGGCCATCTGATCTTTACCGGTGGATTTGCAATGGTACTGGTAGTCGTACTTACGGGTATTACCGTCGCTTTCAGGAAAGTATATGAAGTTTACAAAAAAAATACAGTTGAAAAAATTCTATGGGAAGCGACATTTGAAGATTTACCGACAATATCAAGATCATGCCGGCATGCCATAAGCGGTGTTTTCAAAGAGCGGACTTGCAATAATCTTTTCGATTGCCGGGAATGTGCGGT
>SLQE01000433.1 GCA_007131635.1 Bacteroidota bacterium
CCAGGACCACTAAAATGAAACCACTACTCATCGTTTGTATACTGACAGCACTCATTTTTATTGTCAGCTGCTCAGATTCCCCACGCGACATCACATTATCCGATGAATACTTCCCCCTCCAGATAGGCAATAAATGGTATTATCAAACCACACTCGGCTATAACCACACGATAGAGATAATCGATACGGTTCGAATAAACGGACAACTATTTTTTAAGACCGAGGGGAAATATACTCGAGGAAGATCAACGGGTCATTATACCAGATATTCGGACAACAAGATTTACCAAAAACTTGGTGATAGAGAAGAATATTTATTCATAGATCTGAGTACCCCCCTTGATGAACCCTATTCTGCGTATCAGGCACATATGCAAACCCTGGTAACACGTAAAGCATCTCACGAAACAATAGACCTCTTCGGAAAGAATTTCAGAAACGTCATAGAATCATATCATCAATTACCCGAGGGAGATAATTACCACTCATACTATGCCCGCGGAATAGGATTGGTTGCACTCATATGGGACAATGAGGACCAGAATGTAACTTTAAGAAGAGCAATAATAGATGGGAAAACAGTCTTTCGGTAGTGAGCTCTTGGTTTCTTCTGTTTTTTCTTCATATATATTTGCAGCCGTCGCAAAATACTATCTAAAATTTTATGCTCATTTTAAAAATATATGAATTCTTTCAGTCTACCGGGTGTTACTTAAAAATGAATATAATACCACCTTAAGTGTAATTTTAAAAAAACCGATGAGATTGCTCTAAATAGCCACAGATTACACGGATTTTCTTTCAATATTTTATGAAGATTATCCGTGAAATCCCTACCTGCGGCAAGCAGACGTGGCTATACAGATTTAAAGTCGCTTTTTAGAGTAGAATCATCGAGATTTCAAAAAAATCGTATAATTATCCCAAGAATTATCTATATTTTGAAACTTTCACTAAAAATTTTCGTCTATATAAGGTAGTTTAGAATCTCCGCACCATTGATCCGGCACAAGAGATAAAGCATTATTTATTAAGTACTTATCTAATCATAAGGAGCATTATAATGAAGCATCTGGTATATCTGATCGTGTTCGTGTTAGGGATAATTCCATCTGCCGACCTGGTTTCACAATCTCAGAAAACAATTACCCTACGCGAAGCAATTTCCCTTGCCCTTGAAAACAACTACATGGTCACACGCTCAGAGGCACGTGTGGAGTCTGAACGTGCCAATGTAGCCTCATCCTACGGGAATTTCCTCCCAAATCTGAATGTCAGTGCGGGATACCGTCATTCCGATTCAAGAGGTATACGGTATATACAGGGCGAACCGATCGGTGTGGCAGACGTCTTCACAACATACAGTTCCGGCATCAGCAGCTCCATTGTACTGTTCGACGGGTTAGCAAATGTCGGTAATTTAAATCAATCTCAATACAGCAGAGCCTCGGCCGAGTATTCTCTTGTAAATACACAGAGAGCGGTGATCACGCAGGTCTATACCCGCTATTTTGAGGTGTTCCGGCGACAGGAACTCCTCAGGGTGAGTAATGAAAATCTGCTCAGAAGCAAAGCACAGCTCGAGCGGATCGTGGAATCAAATCGCGTAGGCGCCGTACCCATCGTCGACGTGTACCGGCAACAGGTGGTGGTCGGTAACGATGAACTTGCCCTCATTCAAGCCGAACAAAATCTCGCAAATGCAAAAGCTGATTTAACGTTTTTCCTCGGGCTGAATCCAATACAGGAATATACCTACGACGCCGCTGGAGTTCCATCATCTATTAATGAAGCGGAAATGAGAAATATGCTTCAACGATATCGCGATATTGAAATGCTGCAGGATCAGACACTGAGAACACGACAAGATATTCAGGCATCGCAACAAAGAGTATATGCGGCCGAATCCGGTGTTACAAGAGCAAGAGGTTCCTACTGGCCAACCGTTGCATTGAACGCAAATTATGGGTTGACCGGGACTGAACTATCGAATATGAACGATTCCCGTAGCTTCAATTACAACCTGTCTTTCTCGATACCCATCTTTCAGCGATTCCAGCGCAATAACCAGGTGCAACAGGCACGCGTACAGCTCAGACAATTCGAGATAGAGCACAATGAATTACGTAATCAGGCACTGCTCGACATCCGGAAAGCACACCTTGATCTGGAAGCATCGGCAAAAAGAGTCGATGTATCCAAACAAAATATTGTAGCGGCGCGTGAGGAACAACGTCTCGCCGAGGAACGCTATAATCTCGGAGCCGGGACGTTACTCGATCTTATCATAGCAAACGCAAATCTCGCACAAGCCGAAAGTAATAATGTCGACGCGATATTCGGGTTCTATCTTTCGGTAAGGCAACTTGACTTCTTAATCGGAGAGGAGTTGTATTAAACTATGGCACTTAAAAAATCAAGAAGAAAACTCATTATACTGCTGCTGGGAGGATTGTTTCTCATACTTGTCGTCGCTCTGATTCTCGGCAGCTCACGTGAAAACGTCATAACGGTACAGACGGAAAAGGTCGAACGACGGGAAATCATCCAACTGGTCACCGCATCGGGCAGGATCCATCCCGAAATCGAAGTGAAGATCAGCCCGGAAGTCAGCGGCGAAATCGTCGAGTTACCCGTACGCGAGGGACAACAAGTCAACCCGGGGAACCTGGTCGTCCGTATCCGTCCCGATAGCTATATCGCGGCACGAAACAGAGTCCAGGCCGCGTACGAAGGTGCACAGGCGGAATTGAGACGTGCTGAAGCCAATCTCGAACGGGTATTGCTGGAACATAACCGGATGCAGGAATTATACAGTAAACAACTCGTCTCCGAATCCGAACTTCTCACTGCACGTACTAACTATACCATGGCTATGGCAGGCAGAGACGCAGCTACCCATCAAATAGCACAGGCACGGGCAACACTCGAGGAAGCAAACGAAAACCTTCAGCGCACCAGCATTTACGCACCGATGGCGGGTACGGTAACGGTGGTAAATTCGGAACTCGGTGAACGGGTTGTCGGAACCGGCCTGATGGGCGGTACCGAGATCATGATAATCAGCGATCTTTCAAGAATGGAAGCACGTGTCGACGTGGATGAGAATGACGTCGTACAGGTTTCGATAGGAGATACCGCCCGCGTCGAAGTAGATGCCTATCCCGATCGGATTTTCGACGGCGTTGTTACCGAAATTGCCCACGCGGCAAAGACCCGGGGTATAGGTACGCAGGAAGCGGTTGTAAACTTCGAAGTAAAAATCAGAATCATCGATACCGATGTCATGCTGCGGCCGGGGATGTCGATGATAGCCGATATCGAAACCAATATAAGACCCGACGTTATTGCAGTTCCGATACAAAGTGTAACGGTTCGGGCTGACACATCGAATAATCAGGAAACCGAGCAGGCGACTGAACAACGCCGCGGCCGGAGTCGTCAGCAACCAAACGAAATCGTGTTTGTCGTCGACGGAGATAAGGTGAAAGCGGTACCGGTAAAACGGGGAATCATGGGTGACCGATACGTAGAAATAACCGAAGGTCTTGACGAGGATATGGAAGTTGTAACGGGAAGTTTCAGAGCAATCAATCGCGACCTTGAGGACGGGGCACTCATCAAAGTAGATAATCAAGAACGACGTGGTATCGCGCAGAGTAATTAATATACAGTAACAGTAACCAGAGGTTTTGCATTATGTCAAATATTATAAAGATCCGGAATATTAGTAAAGAATATAATATGGGAGTTGAGATCGTTCATGCACTTCGCGACGTTTCCCTCGATCTCGATAAAAACGAGTACGTTGCAATTATGGGTCCGTCGGGTTCCGGAAAATCTACACTGATGAACATCCTCGGCTGCCTCGATACACCAACGACCGGATTATATGAATTTAACGGACTCAATGTCGGTAAAATGAACGACAACGAACTTGCCCGTATCAGGAACAAAGAGATAGGTTTTGTTTTCCAGACATTTAATCTGCTTGCGCGATCGGATGCACTGCATAACGTCGAACTGCCGCTCATATACGCGGGTGTCTCTTCAGGTGAACGAAAGAAGCGCGCAAAGGAAGCGCTGGAGCAGGTCGGGCTCGGCGATCGGATCACACACAAACCGAATGAACTGTCGGGCGGCCAAAGACAGCGGGTGGCGGTTGCGCGTGCACTGGTGACAAGGCCGTCGATCATTCTTGCAGATGAACCGACCGGTAACCTCGATTCAAAATCGGGAGATGAAATCCTGGGTCTTTTTGCGGAACTTCACGATCAGGGTAACACCATTATCGTTGTCACGCATGAGGAGTACGTTGCCGAACACAGCCGCCGCATCCTCCGGATTAAAGACGGATTGGTCGAAAGCGATATTAGAGTAGATAATTCACGAATTCCTAACGGCGTACGCGAAGAATTAACCTCATAACAGATATGTTATTTCTCCACGAATTACGGGAAGGTATACGGATCGCATTTGAAGCCATCCGTGCAAACAAATTACGGTCGGTACTGACGACTGTCGGTGTCGTTATCGGAATCGTATCGGTAACGCTCATGGGAACGGCCCTCGAAGGAATGAACAGGGCGTTTGACGAGAGCATCGAATCCATCGGAGCGGATGTCCTCTATGTGCAGAAGTTTCCCTGGTTCACCGGCGGCGACGATTGGTGGGTTTACCGCAATCGTCCCGATATAAGAATGGAGCACGCATCAGCTCTCGAGAGATACTCGGTTATCCCGCAGGCCGTCTCCCCGGCAGCAAGTGCAATGGCAGGGATCAGCTTTCGCGAACGGTCTGTTGAAGGTGTTTTTATCTCGGGTACTACACACCGGTATACCGAATTATCCGGAACCGACATTATGTTAGGCCGATTCATGACACAAGCAGAGTCGGAAAGCGGCAGACCGGTGGTTGTGCTTGGTTCCGAAGTTGCCGAACGTCTCTTCGGCGTGGAAAATCCCATCGGACAACTTGTCAAGATTCGTAACCACTCTTTCCGTGTCATCGGCGTACTCGACAGACAGGGCAGTTTTCTCGGTCTGTTCAGTCTCGATAACCGGGCACTTATACCGATAAACCGCTTCTTTCGGATGTACGGCCAACGTCGTGATATCAGCATCGAAGTAAAAGTGGGCAGTATCGAAATGATAGAAGAAGCTATAGAGGAGATTCGCGGTATAATGCGGAGAGAGAGAAGGCTCGAACCCTGGGAAGACGATAACTTTGCGATTAACCAGCAGGAAATGCTGACAAACACTTTCGCGGGTATCAGCATGGTTATAGGCGGTGTGGGATTCTTTATCACCGGACTGGCACTCTTTGTCGGCGGCATCGGTATTATGAATATAACGTTCGTCTCGGTATCCGAGCGTACGAAAGAGATCGGCATCAGAAAATCTCTGGGCGCACCGGGGCGGTCTATCCTTATGCAGTTCTTAATGGAATCCGCTTTCATATGCCTGCTGGGAGGAGTTCTCGGAGTCCTCATTGCGTACCCGCTCAGTCTGATCATCGATCAGGTGATACCCACGGCAATGCCGGTTTCAATAGTTATAATTGCATTGACGATTTCGTTTCTGGTCGGGATAATATCCGGTTTCTTACCGGCATATCGTGCATCCAGGATGGATCCGGTTGAAGCGATCAGACATGAATAGACAACTATGCAAATAAAAGAATCAATCATAATGGCGTTAGCGGCGATCCGGGCGAACAAGCTCCGGTCGATTCTGACATTACTCGGTATCGCCATTGGTGTCTTTTCGATCATTGCAGTCATGACATCGATGCGTGTTATGCAAAACAGTATCGAGGGCGGATTAACAGTTCTCGGAGCTCATACCTTTCATGTTCAGAAATTTCCTGCATTACAAATGGGACACGCCGACTGGCGTAAATACCGTCAACGCAAGGATATCGACTATCAGCAGGC
>SLQE01000024.1 GCA_007131635.1 Bacteroidota bacterium
AGGGATAAAATATTGTTGAGGAGGACGGAAATGCGAAGCAGAATAAAAATGACCCTCGCGAAACGATTACTGCAGGAAGCAAATTGCCTTCTTGAGGAATACTATCGTCAACCCATAGAAGAAGTCATGACGGATTTACGGATCAGGTGTTTTATAGATAAAGATGCTCACGATCCGATTCAGCTTCTATATGGCTTGCATTTCAGCAGATTGTTTTACCAGGTTAAGGATGAACCGGCAGTACGATTACGTGATGCTATCGCTCGGTTTGTGGACGGCGGGTATGGAAGATGTTTACACTGCGGGAATGAAATCCCGAGCGAATGGCTCATTCGAAGTCCCCTCCTTGAATACTGCTCAACCTGTATGGTAAAAGAAAAACCTTCTTTACGGGCTGCAGAAGAGAGAGAGACTTCGTTGGAGTTTAGTACCGGCTAATCCTGACTTATCGGATTATGGTGCTCACGTGTAGTTTATACAGAAGTTGTCTTCTACGCAATACCGTAAAGAGAACCGTATTTAATTATTAGTCCGTCATGCCGGAGCTTATCGAGTATATCGTCGAGGTTGTGATCGGATAACTCCAACGAGTTTCGTAATTTTTGCTTGCTTGCAGGACCATTTTCCGACAGCAGGCGTATAATGCGGCCGCGAACCTGGCGTGTTGACCCTTCGAATCTTGACTGACGGGAATAATGAATGCTTCGCGTGTTCAGATAACGATGTTTCTTTTTTAACATAGCACCGTAATCCATCAGTGCGTAATACCACTCACGTATCTGCCCGTTGTCGACTGTTTGTTCGAGAAGAGCTTTGATCTCCGAGTCATGTACTTTCTTTCTTCCTGATGTAAAAAAGTGTATATATACCGTCCTGATGTTGGTTTCTATAAACAAAACCGGTTTGTTATAAGCAAACGCAGTGATTGCCGATGCGGTGTACTCTCCGATACCGGGGAGTGTTTTCAATACCTCGGGAGAGGATGGAACGCGTTCTCTATATTGCTTTTTCAGTATGTCTGCGATTTTATAGAGGGATACGGCTCTGCGATTATATCCGAGTCCCTGCCAGACCGCGATGATTTCGGTGAGTGATGCTTTCCCCAGTGAGCTTATCGATGGGAAGGTCTTTATGAACTGCTTGTACTTCGGAATGACACGTTCCACCTGTGTCTGCTGAAGCATTATTTCAGATACAAGAATACGATACGCACTTTTCGTTTTACGCCACGGGAGTTCGTGACGCCCGTGTGTACGGTAATAATCCCATATAACTTTTCTGAATTTCCTGATTTCCCTCTTGTTTAATTTCCTCTTCATAGGTATGTAATATACAAAATCTCTGTTACATTCGTTATCGGTATCAAATGAACGATGCGTCTACTCTGAAAACATACACAGACTATGATTGAAAGAATGTAAAACGGATTTAAAAGATCTATTCTTGCTTTTCCCTTCACAGACCTGTACATTATTATATCTGACATTACATCAATCACTTAAACAGAAAAAGGTCTACTATGCCCGCAAAAGAATCACTGAAAACGAAAATAAAGAAAATCCAAAAAGTTATCCGTGCCGAAGGAATCGACGGTTGGCTGCTCTATGATTTCAGGGGATCGAATCCGTTTGCATCGGGAATTATGGAAATACCTTCCCATATGCATTGTACACGACGTATGTTCTATTACATTCCCGCAAAGGGGACGCCTCAAAAACTTATTCATAACATAGAGAGCCATAATCTTGATCATCTCCCCGGCAAAAAGCGACTCTATGTCAAATGGAAAACACTGGATGAGCAGCTTGGCAGTATCCTGGTGAAAGCCGATACAATCGCTATGGAATATACACCTTTGAATGCCATACCGTATGTATCGGTTGTCGATGCAGGGACGATAGAACTTGTGAAGCGACAGAAAGTGAAGGTCGTCAGCTCTGCAAACCTTGTACAGCGTTTCGAAGCGGTCTGGTCTCCGAAACAACTTCATGAGAATAAAAAAGTTGCACGTGTTTGCCTCGATACGATGCACGCAGCATTTGCTTTCATCGGACAACAGGTGAAAGCCGGACGCCGGATACATGAATTCGATGTTCAGCAATTCATAATGAATGAATTCGGGAAACATAACTTCGTTACAGATCATCCGCCGAACTGCTCCGTAAACGCTAACTCGGCAAATCCGCATTACGAACCGACAAAGAAGATTAACATTCCGATCCGGAAGGGAGATTTTGTTCTGATCGATCTCTGGGCGAAGGCGAATAATGAAGATGGAGTATATTCCGATATTACCTGGACGGGATACGTCGGTGATACCGTACCTGATAAATATATACGGATATTTGACGTGGTGCGTGAGGCGAGAGATAAAGCATTATCATTCGTCGAAGAGGCGATGAAGAAAAAGCAGACCATCAGAGGGTGTGATGTCGATGACGCGGCAAGGGCTGTAATAGAAAAACACGGGTACGGAGAATATTTTATTCACCGCACCGGACATAGCATCGGTAAAATGCTGCATGATAACGGAGCGCATCTCGATAACCATGAAACACGTGACTTACGGGAAATTATTCCGGAAACTTCCTTTACAATTGAGCCCGGTATTTATTTGCCGGGTAAATTCGGGATACGCAGTGAGATAGATGTGTACATCAGTAAGGATCGTAAAGTCGCGAATACGGCGGGACCCGCTCAAACCGAGATTGTCCCTATATTAAAATGAGAAATCGGATGTCGAGATGTGCGTCGCACGACTGTCATGCACCTCCTGCAAACTCTTTACCGATACAGGCTTATCTTTTTCGTTTAGCATGGTTTGTATCGCCCCGACCGTAGCGAGAGCACCCGATAATGTCGTTACACAGGGTATATTATACTGGATTGCGGCGCGCCGGAGTGCTTTCTCGTCAAAAAACGATTCCTTCCCGAGGGGAGTATTTATGATAATCTGGATTTTTCCGTTTTTAATTATGTCGACGACATTGGGACGCCCCTCATTTACCTTATAAACAAAACGCGACGCGACCCCGTTTTGATTGAAATATTCGGACGTGCCTTTTGTCGCTATGATGGAGAATCCTATTTCTGTAAATTGTTTTACTATCGCAAGAGCTTTTTCCTTGTCACGATCATTTACGCTTACAAACACTGTACCGTGGTCAGGTATCCTGAGCCCGGCCGATTCCTGTGCCTTCAGAAATGCCTCACCGAATGTCGCGCCGCTTCCCATAACCTCACCGGTAGATTTCATTTCCGGACCGAGTATCGTGTCTACTCCCTGGAATTTATTAAATGGAAATACCGGCGACTTTACATAGTAATTATGTACGCTTAGGTCTCGATCCAATCCTAACGACGAAAGAGTGCGGCCTGCCATCACCTGTGCTGCTATTTTTGCGAGCGGTACGCCGGTCGCCTTGCTCACAAACGGTACGGTACGGGATGCCCGCGGATTTACCTCAAGCACAAACACAATGCCGTCTTTTATAGCGAACTGAATATTCACGAGACCGATCACGTTTAATTCACGGGCGATCAGCCGCGTTATCCGGATTATATCCCTGCGTTGTTCTTCGGTAATCATAATGGGAGGGAGGACACAACTGCTGTCGCCTGAATGAATTCCCGCTTCTTCAATATGCTGCATTATCCCACCGATGATCACATCCTTGCCGTCGGCAACCGCATCCACATCGTATTCAAAAGCATCTTCAAGATATTTGTCGATAAGAACAGGATGCTTCGATGAGACATCCACAGCTTTTTCCATATACTCGCGAAGTGTCGCATCGTCATAAACGATTTGCATTGCCCGACCTCCTAAGACATAGGACGGACGAACAAGCACCGGGAAACCAATTGATTCAGCGATTCCGCGTGCCTCCTCAAATGAGTGGGCAGTACCGTATTCAGGGTGCCTGATGCTATGTTTACGGAGAAATGCGCCGAACCGTTTCCGGTCTTCAGCGAGATCGATCGAATCGGGGGATGTCCCGATAATGGGAACGCCGGCGTAATGTAACGCTCCGGCTAATTTTAACGGTGTCTGTCCGCCGAATTGCACGATAACCCCGTCCGGCTTTTCCAGTTCGATAATGTTCAGTACATTTTCAAACGTTAACGGTTCGAAGTAGAGCCGATCGGAGGTATCATAATCCGTTGATACGGTCTCGGGATTACAGTTCACCATAATAGTTTCGTAACCGTCGGATTTCAGTGCAAAGGATGCATGGCAGCAGCAATAATCGAATTCTATTCCCTGACCGATTCTGTTCGGACCGCTTCCGAGGATCATAATTTTCTTCTTATTTCCGGGAATGACCTCGTTTTCCGTATCGTAGGTAGAGTAATAGTATGGCGTGTAAGATTCAAATTCGGCTGCACAGGTATCGACGTGTTTGTAGACGGGCAGTATTCCATACTTATTTCTCAGCTGACGGATTTCATTTTCGTCGGTTTTTAAGAGATGTGAAAGCCGCGTATCGGAAACGCCCCATTCCTTTGCTTTTCGTAGAACAGATGATGGTATAGTCGTAATGGAATATTTCCCAAGGTCCTGTGAGAAAGTGAATAATTCCAGTAAATGACGCAAAAACCATCTGTCGATTTTTGTAATATCATATACTTCCTCAACCGACATTCCGTTTAAAAGCGCATAGCGCAGATATGCCAATCGGTCAGGACCCGGATGACGGAGCTGAAAATGTAATTGTCCGGGATCGATAGGGAATTGAGAAAGAGATTTATCGATTTCCAGTGATTGCAGTGCTTTCATAAAAGCCTGCTTAAAGGTACTGCCGAGAGCCATAACCTCACCGACCGATTTCATCTGTGTCCCGAGAGAGGTTTTCGCCTCGGGGAATTTCTCGAAATTCCATTTCGGGATTTTAACGACCACATAATCGATCGAGGGTTCAAACGATGCGGGTGTTTTCAGTGTGATATCATTAGGAATTTCGTCGAGGGTATAACCGACGGCTAGTTTCGCCGCTATTTTAGCAATCGGGAAACCGGTTGCTTTGGAAGCCAGTGCCGAGCTCCTGCTTACGCGCGGATTCATTTCTATGACAACCAGTCTTCCGTTATCCGGATTCACCGCAAATTGAATATTGGATCCGCCGGTCTCAACACCGACTTTCCGTATAATACGCTTGGCAGCATCGCGCATAATCTGGTATTCGTGATCGCTTAAGGTCTGTACCGGTGCAACGGTTATCGAATCGCCCGTATGTACACCCATCGGATCAAAATTTTCTATGGAGCAGATGACCACAAAGTTGTCTGCTTTGTCTCTCATTACTTCAAGTTCATATTCTTTCCACCCGATGACCGATTCTTCTACCAATATTTCGTTAATAGGGGAGAGAGACAAACCGCGCTGAACGATTTCTTCATATTCCTCCGTATTATAGGCAATTCCACTTCCGCTTCCACCCAGGGTAAATGAAGGACGAATAATTGCGGGTAATCCGACATATTCAAGTAGAGTGCTGGCTTCCTCATCTGATCTGGCAATACCTGATTTAGGACTTTCGATACCGATCTCATTCATTGCGGTTTTAAACAATTGTCTGTCTTCGGCAATTTTTACTGCTTCAATCTGAGCACCGAGAAGTTTTACATTGTACTTTTTCAGAATACCAAGCTTATCCAGGTCGAGGGCCAGGTTAAGAGCCGTTTGTCCGCCGACCGTCGGGAGCATCGCATCGGGACGTTCATAAGCTATAATGCGTTCAAGGTATTTTGGGAGCAGCGGTTCGACGTATGTCCGGTCGGCTATTTCCGGGTCTGTCATGATTGTCGCGGGATTGGAATTCACAAGTATCACGCGATAACCGTC
>SLQE01000052.1 GCA_007131635.1 Bacteroidota bacterium
AGAATCGGTATGCATCCTGAACCATTTCAAAATATGAAACGGTGACGCCGCCGGCACTTGCAAGTATATCGGGTATTACATAAACACCATTTTTATGTAAAATAATATCGGCTTCGGGAGCTGTCGGGCCATTAGCAAGTTCACACACGATACGTGCTTTGATGTTCGGTGCATTCGATTCCGTTATCGCATTTTCAAGAGCCGAAGGATACAGAACATTGACATCCAATTCGAGTAATGCATCCTGATGAATCTCCATTGTGCCGGGAAATCCTTTCACCGAACCCGATTTCAATTTATACATAACAAGTTCACGGGGATCCATACCGCTATCGCTGTAAATCGCTCCCCTTGAATCACTTACGGCAATGAGTTTCCCCCCGCCAAGTAATTCATGGTGGAGAAGCGCCGCACGCTGCCCTGCATTACCGAATCCTTGTATAGCAAACTTCGCCAGCGGATCGACACCGAGAATTTTACATGCTTCGCGTACCGTTATGACACCCCCACGTGCGACCGCGTCGCGCCGTCCTTCGGTACCGCCGACCTGAAGAGGTTTATCCGTCATAACGCCGGAACTATGCCGGTGATTGATAGTTTCATATTCATCCATCATCCAGGCCATAATTTGCGGATTGGTATAGACATCGGGTGCGGGAATATCCTTATCGACGCCGAGTAATTCAGAGACACTGCGTATATATCCGCGGGCGAGATTTTCCAATTCACGTTCCGACATATTTTTCGGATCGCATACTACTCCTCCCTTACTCCCGCCGAGAGGGAGATCGAGGACTGCTGTTTTCCATGTCATCCATGATGCCAGGGCACGTACGGTATCGACCGTTTCATCAGGATGAAACCGAATGCCGCCCTTCGCGGGACCACGCGCAAAATTATATTGAATGCGATGTGCGTGACAGATCTTCACCCCTCCCGAATCCATGCGTACCGGATAAGTAAAGGTATACTCACGCTGCGGCCAGAGTAATAATTCTGTAGTCGCATTGTCAAGATTCAGTATGTTTGCCGCATCGGCTACCTGTTTCTGAGCAACTTTAAATGAATTATACGATTCCATCATTCCATATCCCCGGGTTTGTTTTTTTTCTCACCGGATGTAGTATCGTCATCCGCTTTATCTTCGTATCGAACATCGAGAATAATCCGATACCAGCAATGCCTGCACATTAAGACGCGGTCAACGCCGAGCAGTACTTTTTCCCACGGACTTAGCTCATGACCGCAGTGAGGGCATGCATCGAGCATTTTTTTTGAGTTTGACATAAATTATATTTGTCCGTTCGGTTTAAAAATAATCCCTTTATTTTTTCGTCCGTTTATTTTCACAACGATCGGATCGTGAAACCGCAGGTGCTTCGTGTATTGTTTTTCTTCGATGGGTTTCTGGGACGTAAGCCAGTCCCAATCAATAAACCCCTTCTGACTTGCCGGATCAACGGTAAAATATCCTATCATAAACGATGTTATGTTTTGAAAGAAATGAGATCCCTGCGAAGGAGTTATATCCAGATCTTTGGGATTCGTTTCAATGATCGCACGGGCACCGGAAATATTCTCCCATCGTACCGGGATACCGAGCCAGGGATCGTTCGTGCCCCAGCGTCCGACTCCCACAAGTAAATACGGACGGCGTTGTTTTATAAGTTTTTGGTTAAACTGCGTTACCTCCCGCGCAACTTCTTTACTCTTTGAGCGTTCGTATGTGTGGATATCGACATACACAATATCCCGTATATTTTTCATAATACCGTTACCGAGTACCTGGTGACTCTGACACAGGAGCTGGTCGGTGATATGCTCTCCAATGTCGAGTTCTTCAAGTTCTCTGCTTATCACCATGGGCCGCATCTGCAAAACGCCGACCTGTTTGGGTTCACCCGGCGGTGTTGAATAGTTAACTGCAAATTCAATCTCGACCGGTGTACCCATCCCCCAACTCCCCATATCTAGAAGCAACTGCAAAATTTCCGAAAGCGGAAATAATTTCGATTTAAGAAGCGGTGCAAACGATACGACCCGCACCCCGTCACGTCCGATACCATCATAAATAATATCGTTTTCAGGAGAATATGTCGAACCGATAGCGGAAAGCGTTCCGTCTTTTTCGGCGAGATGAATATCATATCTTTTTAACAGATCCGGGGGTGATTCGACCGGCATGTCAGAATTTGTTCTCAGTGTCAAGGCATAAAACTCACGCTGATTCGTTGCAAGCACCTCTTTTGTGGAAGAAAATTGGATCTGATGCGTAGGGTATTTCGGACTAAAACGAATACAATTCCCTCCCTCAACAACGTGCCGGCCAAGTCCCAGGGCAACAGATACGATTCCATCCGATGGTTTCTGCGGCGTGACGGGGTAAAAGTTATGTGATTTTGCGACACCAGAGAAATCCGGGTAAAACCGTCCGTCGTGATCCTTACCGATCATTCGCTGAACAATAACAGCCATTTTTTCCTCTTCAAGTCGATTACCGGTCAAATTCAGATAATCTTTCGCACGATTTGAAAATGTAGAGGCATAGACCTGTTTGACCGCAATCAGAAGATCGTTGAGACGAATAAGAGCATTCGTATGGTTGTTTGGAATCATCACGGTTTCATACACTCCTGCAAAAGGGTGGTATTGTGAATCTTCCAGCAAACTCGAGGAACGGACTGCCAGCGGGACGTTCACCAGATCAAGATAGGCAGCAAGCGCGCCGAGGACATCTTCGGGAAATTTATTTGCCTTCAGGAACTTTGTCCTGATTTCTTCATCCGGCAATTGTTTGTAAGCACTGTGTCTGAGATTATTCATTTCTATAAACTCATCAAAGACATCCGTGCCGAGTACAATTCCCGACGGCACATAAATCTGAACACCGTCGAACCGGTCACGGACATTATAATTATTGATGAGCATATTGACAAAACCAAGACCGCGCGCCTTACCGCCAAGCGAACCGCCGCCGATACGGGAAAAACTATTGTCGGGATCGAACATTTCTTTTGAAAACTCGGTAATGATTCCCCGGGTTCTGAGTTGTCGGTACTGCCGCAATGACCATATCAGATCCTGCCGCAATGCCGCGAGCGTCGGGAAATCGGAAACTTTCCGGGGCCTGAGCTTGTGGGCGAGCCAGAACTCAGTTCGTGCTTTTAACCAGTTCGAAAAATGATTTCGTTCGGAGTGATATCTGATACTTTCTTCGGGTACCGTGTGCAGTTCCGTCTCGAGCGACTCAAGATCATGCGCACGTGCAATCTCTCTGCCGTCGGGCATACGAAATATGAAATCCCCAAAACTGAAATGATCGATCATAAACTGCCGCAGCTGATAAAGAAGCATCGGTGAATCCTTCTGTAAAAAGGATACACCGAGTTTTCGGGCCTCCTCCTCTCCTTCGCGTCGATTCGATTGCAATAACACGGGGGTGTCCGGACGCTGTGCTTTTACTATTTGTGTAAAGGCAATGCCGGCATATTCATCAGGTTTCCCATTTCGTATAAAATCGATATCCGAAATGATACCCAGCATCACGTCGCGGTATTCCTCGAAATAACGCATCGCTTCCTCGAACGAACTACACAACAGGATTTTCGGACGCGCGCGCATCCTGAGGTATTTGTGGGATATATTAATGCCCTCCGAGATAACCCGTTTCGACTGCTGCATCAACTCGGTGTAAATCATCGGCAGGAAGGAAGAATAAAACTTGATGCTATCTTCAATAAGGATGATGGTTTGAACACCGACGGTCCGTGTATCATGTTCGACATTTATCCGGTCTTCAAGACACTTTACAATTCCCATAATAATACGAAAATCCCCCTGCCACATAAATACTTTATCGAACGCCTCGATATCTTTTCGCTGTATCAACTCTTTTAATTCATTATTATCATAGGTGAGGAGAACAACGGGAATGTCAAGCTCCGAATCTTTGACCATTCGTGCAAGCTGTACGGCAGGCATATCCTCAATGTGAAGAGTTGTAATGATTAAGTCATATCGCTGTTCTTCTTTCGCAAGAGCGATCGCTTCGATACCGCTTGGCACACGGGTGATCTCAGGCGAGTGGCTGAGATTTAAACCAAGGTATTCATTGCGGATGAGCTCATAGAGTCGACCGTCCTCTTCAAAGAGATAGAGGTCGTATAAGCTCGACACGAGCAGTATATTACGGATCCGGTAACGCATCAGGTTCTGAAATCCCTGAAAGCGTGTACCGTAACCATGTTCAACCCAGACTTGATCGGTTGGCTTCATCATATCATAAAATAACTATTTCATACTATACGACACCCTGATCGAGCATTGCATCGGCGACTTTCAGAAAACCACCTATATTTGCACCATTCACGTAATTTCCCGGGGTACCGAAACGTTCGGCAACTTCGATACAGGTCTGATGAATGCTCTTCATGATCAATTGAAGACGTTTATCGACCTCTTCGCGTGTCCATGGTAATCGCTGACTATTTTGCGCCATCTCGAGACCCGAGACCGCAACACCGCCTGCATTCGCAGCCTTTCCGGGTCCGTATAAAATATTTTCTTGAAGGAAAATATTTACTCCATCCGGTGTTGTCGGCATATTCGCACCCTCGGATATGACATATACTCCATTCTTCAACAGATTTTGTGCGTCTTTCTCATTGATTTCATTTTCGGTTGCACTCGGAAATGCACAGTCTGCTTTATGGTTCCACAAAGGATTATAATCGGCCTGCTGATCGATTTCCGTATAGACGGCATGGGGATACGGATCGGTATATTCTTTTACGCGTCCGCGTCTTACGTTCTTCAGGTGTTTGATATATTCGAGTTTTTCACGGTCGATACCCTGTTCATCATAAACATACCCGGTCGAATCGGAGACGGTTACCGGTTTGCCGCCGAGATCCAGTAATTTCTCAATGGTATATTGCGCAACGTTACCGCTGCCGGATACGAGGCATACTTTATCTTCAAGCGTTTCGTTCCGGGTGGTGAGCATCTCCGCCGCAAAATACACCGCGCCATACCCGGTTGCTTCCGGTCTGATAAGTGATCCCCCCCAGTTCAAACCTTTTCCGGTAAATACACCGGTGAACTCATTCCGTAATTTTTTATACTGACCGAATAAATAACCTACCTCCCTGCCGCCGACTCCGATATCACCTGCCGGAATATCGGTGTTGGGTCCGATATGACGAAAGAGTTCATTCATAAACGATTGACAGAACCTCATAACCTCGTTATCGCTTTTTCCCTTCGGATCGAAGTCAGATCCGCCTTTCCCTCCGCCGATCGGTAATGTTGTAAGACTATTTTTGAATACCTGTTCGAATGCAAGAAACTTTAAGATACCCAGGTTAACCGATGGGTGAAAACGTAATCCTCCTTTGTACGGGCCGATCGCGCTGTTCATTTCGATTCGGAAACCGCGATTGACGTGTACCTCTCCCTGATCGTCGACCCACGGTACTCTGAAAATGATCACCCGTTCGGGTTCTATCAAGCGTTCTATCACTTTCGCGGAACGGTACTCGGGATGCTTATCCAGGACCAATACTAATGATTCAACCACTTCCTGCACTGCCTGATGATATTCCGGTTCACTGGGATTTTTTTTCTTGACTTGTGACATGATTTCGGTAAGATAATCGGACATTGTAAACTCCTGATTTATTCAGTAACGTTTTGCGGTATTATGTGTAGTTTTTATTATTTGTCGTTTTCTAATGTTATAATGTACAAACGATTGGTGGTAATAATCAAGGTGATGATGATAAAAAATCATCACTACGACTCCTGTGATAGTGGGGCGTC